>JBGUQD010000209.1:0-6106 GCA_045130755.1 Candidatus Limivicinus sp.
CAAGCGCTACCGCCGCGAGGACGAGATCGGCACGCCGTTCTGCATCACCTTCGACTTCAACACAGTCGGCACCGAGACCGATGTGGCCGACCACTGCGTCACTATCCGCGAGCGCGATTCCATGCAGCAGGTCCGCATCCCCATCAGCGAGGTCAAAAACTACATCGCCGAGAGAGTGAAGTTTTAATAATCCTTCTCTTCTTTGCCTCCCTTTGGAAAAAGGGAGGTGTCACGAAGTGACGGAGGGATCGACACCTGACTTTGACATCTGCGCAAAGCGGTCGATCCCTCAGTCACCAGTGCTGCGGTACTGGTGACAGCTCCCTTTCGCAAAGGGAGCTAAAAGAAAAATGAAAGACAGGTAAATATCTGTGAAAAACGGATTTATCAAGGTCGCCGCGGCCGCGCCCGAGATCAGGGTCTGCGACTGCGACTACAATGCGGATAAGGTTATCGAGTGCATCGAGAAGGCGGAGAAGCTCGGCGTGAAGGTGCTGGCCTTCCCGGCCTTGACGCTCACAGGCGTGGAGTGCCGTGATCTCTTCCGTCACCGTGTCCTGCTCGACGGGGCAGAGAAGGCGCTTGCCAAGGTGGTCAAGGCCACCGAGGGCAAGGATATGCTCGTGCTTGTCGGCACGCCGGTCTCCCTCGGCCACGCGGTCAACAGCGCTGCCGCCGCGGTGTCCGGCGGCAAGCTCCTGGGCTTCATCCCCCAGCGGACGCAAACCAGGCAGTTCGTCGGCGACAACGGCGAACCCAGTGCCATCGACAGTGAAGAGTCCGGCTTTGACGCCATGCCCTACAGCGCCGACTCCATCATCTGGTGCCAGGGTCTGCCGGCCCTCGGCATCGCAGTCGAGCTTGGGCCCGACGCGGACAGCGTCTGGTCCCGCGAGGCACGCAGCGCCCGCGCGGGCGCGACGCTCATCGTCAAGATGGCGGACTTCCCGCAGACCGTGTACTCCACCCGGGACGCGGAACTGAACGCGAAGTACGAATCCCGCCACAATACGGCCGCCGTGATGCTCGCCGCCCCCGGCAAGGGCGAGAGCAGCACCGACAATGCCTACTCCGGCCTCTGCCTCGTTGCCGAAAACGGCGACATCCTCGCCGAGACCGAGGGCGAGGACAGCTTTGCCGTTACGGAGATCGACGTGGAATATCTCGAAAACCTCCGCCGCCAGAGCGGGGACTTCGACTGGATCGATGAGGACTATACCGCCATCGCATGGGACTGCGCTCCTGTCGACACCGCCCTCACACGGCACTTCAACAAGCACCCACACCTGCCCGAAAATCCCGCAGACCTGCCCGCCTACTGTGAGCGCGTGCTGGATATCCAGGTCTCGGCGCTGGTAAAGCGCATGCGGTACGCGGGCCTCGACCACTGCGTGGTCGGCATCTCCGGCGGCGTGGACTCCACGCTTGCGGTCATGGTCTCGGCCATGGCGGTCAGGCGCTTGGGCCTGCCCTCCGAAAACGTCATCGCCTGCACAATGCCCTGCTTCGGAACCTCCAGCCGCACCAAGTCCAACGCGGTGATTGTCGCCGAACAGTGGGGCTGCGACGTGCGTGTCATCGACATCACAAAGGCCGTCCTCCAGCACTTTGACGACATCGGCCATGCCCATGACGACTACTCCCTCGCCTTTGAAAACGCGCAGGCGAGAGAGCGCACCCAGGTCCTCATGGACATTGCCAACAAGTGCAACGGCCTCGACGTCGGCACGGAGGACCTGAGCGAGTTCATCGACGGCTGGTGCACCTACAACGGCGACCACACCAGCATGTATGACGTGAACATGGGCCTGACCAAGACCCAGGTGCGCGCAAACGTCAGCCACATTGCCGCCACTACCGAGGACAAGGTGCTCAAGGCCGCGCTGTACGATGTGCTGGACTGCCCCGTGACGCCGGAGCTGCTGCCCATCCACGACGACATGATCGAGCAGAAGAGCGAGGATGCCGTCGGCTCCTACTCCCTGCAGGACTTCTTCACACACCACATCCTCATCAACGGCTTTGCCCCCTCCAAGGTGTTCCGCCTTGCCAAGACAGCTTATGGGGACGAGTTTACGGATGAAGAATTAAAGCGCTGGCTTACCAGCTGGTGCAAGCGCCTCTTCTCCCAGCAGTTCAAGCGCTCCTGCCTGATGGACGGCCCTGCCGTGCAGGCCTTCAGCGTCTCCCCGCGAACGGGATTCCTGATTCCGTCGGACGGCGAAGCGGCACTGTTTCTGAAGGATCTGGAGAATATTTAATCAATTGCGAGACCAAAGTTTCGCAATTGAATAAAAAAGGAGGCCCCATATGAACAACAAAAAGCTCATTTACACAGTTCTGGCGGCGATCATCGCCATCGCGCTGATCGTGCTGCTGATCAAGGTCGTGAGCGGGACCTTCGCCCTGCTCTCCGGCGCTGTCAACGCGGTGGTTGCCATCGTGGTGATCCTCGCGCTGGTGGTCATCGTGGTCTGGATGTTCCGCTACGCAAGTAAACATTGAGCCGAAGAAAACAGAAAACACGGTGAAATCGTTTTTCGCGATTTCACCGTGTTTTTATTTCATGAGCAGAAAGCTCTGCCCGCATACATAGGGGGAGCCGTGGACGTTGTACTTTACCTGAGCGGTCATGGCCTCGCGCTCGGTCACCACAAAGCCCGCGAGCCGGTCGATGCCGAAGTCCAGAAGCGCGGGGCACATGGGCACCGACGGCCCGGTCAGGATTGTGACGGCGGTTTCACACAATTCCAGAAGGTGGGGCAGGGTCTTGTTGATGAGGCTGCTGCCGGTGATGAGTACCACGTCGCACCGGGGCAGGAGCCAGTCGCACGCAGCGTCCGGGTAGTCGCCCGGGCGAGGGTCGCGCTCGAGCACGTAGACCGCGCGGGCTATGTCGCGAAGCCCCCTGGGGCCGTTCATATGGCCGATGATGCCCACTGTTTTGTCCCGCAGGTCAAGGCCCGCGGTGGGGTACACGTCCCCGGGCAGGGCGCAGTCCAGAGCCTTCATGCGTGCGGGGGTGTTGTAGAAGGCGTTGCAGGCAGCAAGACCGAAGCTCGCCTCCGTGAGGTTCCAGCTCGCCGCTGCCTTCGCGGCTGCCTTCAAAGGCAGACCCTGCAGGCCGCCGGGGTACAGGGCCGGGATACTGTCACAGGGGGTCATCATGCCGAGACCCATGCCCTCTTCGGCCTCCGCCATGGCCCAGCACTCGCCTCCCACGGTCTCGAGAACCGGGGCGGCACTTGTCACATTTTCGATCAGCGCGTCGTAAAGCGAGAGCTTGCTTGACATGTCAATTCTCCTTTTTCTTCTGCAGGGCAAAGGTGTTCCGCTCCCAGAAAACCCCGCCCGTATAGCCCTGAATGGCGGGAGAAGTCTCCGCAAGTTCGAGACGCTTTTCGCACCAGACACAGTAGCGCGGATTTTGCTCGATGCCTACGAAGTGCCGCCCCAGCTTTTTGGCCGTGACGGCGCTGCTGCCCGAGCCGAGGAAGGGGTCGAGCACAATGCCGCCCTCGGGGCAGCTCGCGAGGATCAGCTTTGCCAGGAGCTTTTCCGGCTTCTGTGTGGGGTGGGCCGTGTTCTCCGGCATGGACCAGTAGGGCACGGAGATATCGTCCCAGAAGTTGGAGGGCGCCGTATCCCGAAAACGGCCTTCGGCAGTCTCTTCCCAGTCCTTGGGCCGGCCGTCTTCCCGGTAGGGGGCGATGACGCGGCGACGCTGCCTGACCGCATCGACAGCAAAGTAGTAGTCCTCTGAGGCGGTGGCAAACCAGATGTCCTCCATGGCGTTTTTCCAGTTCTTCTTTGCGCCGCGCCCCTTCTCCCGCTGCCAGGTGATGCGGTTTCGCACGGTGAGCGTTTCCTCCAGCACCCGCCCGATCACAAGGCTCGAGCGCCAGTCGCAGCAGACGTAGACGCTCGCGTCCGGTTTTAACAGGGGCAGAGTCAGATCCAGCCAGCGGCGCGTATAGGCCTCGTAGCTTTCATCGTCCGTGCGGGCAAAGCGGCTGCCGTGAAAGTTCTTGGAGAGATTGTAGGGCGGGTCCACGATCAGCAGATCCGCAAAGCCCTTCGGCAAGAGCGGCAGCACGGTAAAGCTGTCGCCGAGGATCGTGCGGTCCAATACCGCGGAAAGATCTGCGGGCGTGCGCACTTCCATGCAGCGGGCGAGGTACGCCGCGCCATCCTCAACGCTCAGGTCTATGGTTTTGTTTCTCGCTGCCTTCAAAGTCAGGCCTCCCGAAAATCCACATATACAAGCGGCGCGTCCGCAGCGCCGGTCAGACTGCACAGGGCAAGAAAGCTCTCCCCGTCCCGGAGGCTCCGCAACTGCCAGAGGCGCGGGTCTGCATTCTGCGTGAGCTGCACTTCCTCACCCGGGATCACGGCGAAGCTGTCAAGCGACAGACTGAGCCCCAGACCCAGCGCTTTCAGAAAGCTCTCCTTGCAGGTCCAGAGACGGAAAAAGGCAGTGCTCTGTTCGGCTTCCGGCTGTGAAAAGAGCCATTCCTGTTCCGTTGGGTGGAAGAAGCGCCGTGCGAGGTTCGGATCAAAGCCGCGTGGGAGCTCAATATCACATCCGACTTCTTCGTCCGACACCGCACACAGGGCCATATTGCCACTGTGGGAGAGGCTGAAATGAAAGTCCGGCAATTGCGGCAGACAGGGCTTGCCATACGCGGTGAGCGCAATTTCATCCGTGCACAGGCCCTCGTCGGAGAGCGCCCGCACAAGCAGCAGCGACGCCGCAAGAGACAGACGCCGCGCACCCTCATGCCGGAAGGCCGCGAGCTTTTCCCGCCGCGCCTCGGGGATCGCTGCGGCAAGGCGCTCAAAGCGCACCGCATCCATGAGCGGGTCGCTTGACGCGATATAAAGCCTTGTGCGCATGCTGCCGCCTCCCTTTGTTTTGTGCACTCACTTTATCACAGCATGCCGAAAAGCACAAGGAAAAAGGCATCCCGCCCGGATTCGGGTGGGATGCCTTTGAATATGCATCTGTCAGGAGTAAAAATCAATGTCCCAGGAGAGGTCGAATTCAGAACCCTTGTCGCGCACACAGATCGCCAGAGCCTTGAAGGATTGCGGCTGCTTGAAATGAAAATCGTAAGTCCTGGAGTTTCCGTCCGCCTGATCCTTCTCAATCCTGAACTCTCCGATATGGTTCCAGTTGTCGTTCAGATCTTTGGCGTAGAGATACCAGTCACCGAAGGGGTAGCCGGTATAGTCCACGATCGTGAGCACCATGGACAGATCGGTGCAGTTTGTCATCTTGCTGTTGAGATTGAAGGGCGTGTAGTTTCCGTTACGGATCGGCTCCCGATCGCCCCACCAGCCGGAGAGAAGCCCTCCCCGCACGACAGTCGGGGTTGGCGTGGGCTTGGCGGTGCTGCTGCTCTGCTGACCGGCGCCGAGGTAGAATGAAAGAACACCCCAGGTGAGGTTGAAGTAGTTGCCCTTGTCACGTATGCACAGGGCCAGAGCCTTGAAAGACTGCGGCTGCTTGAAGCGGAAAGTATAGGTTTCCGTATGCCCGTCGCCCATATCCTTGTTAAGCTTGAAATCCGCGATGTGGTCCCAGTTATCATTGAGATCCTTGGCATAGAGATACCAGTTGCCAAAGGGCGCGCCGCTGTAATCCCAGATGGAAAGATCCATTGACAGTTCCGTGCAGCTTTTGACAGTTTGATCCAGGTAGAGCGCACAGGAAAGGCCGTTATGGATCGGCTCCGAATCATGCCAGGAGCCGGTAAGCTCCGTGCTCGCAGCCTGGGCCGGAACAGCACACAGGGAGAACAAAATGCAGAAAAGTGCGAGGACTGATACGCTTTTTTTCATGGATAACCCTCCCTCTTTTATTATAATTTTATTGTATCATGGTATAGAAAATGCTGTCAATAAGTTATCAGTATTACTGCAAAGTCTCATAAAAAAGCTGTCCCGGCAGAGCGGCTCAACCTTGAAAAAAAGGAATTCCATATAGTATAATAAATAAAGTTAAGCGGTGGTTCAACCCGCACTTTTCAGTCATTACACCTTATGGGAGGGATGACCCATGTTCGTTATCCTGCTGGCCCTCTGGCTGGTCTTCGCCGGAAGC
>JBGUQD010000210.1:0-8159 GCA_045130755.1 Candidatus Limivicinus sp.
GGCGTGACCGTCTGGGCGGACATGGAGGAGGCGTAGTAATAGCCGGTGAAGCGGCCGATCTTCTTCGATGAGCACAGCTCCACCACCATGGGGAAGGAGCAGTTGTGCACCAGGGCCATGCCGAAGCCCTTGATGGCCCAGACAATGTACAAAATGGCGGGGAAGGTGAATTCTCCGTGGGCGGCGTTGGGAGCAGCGGTGCCGGTGGGGGCCACCGTGCACATGATGATGAGGGCCACGAACGTGATGCCGAGGCCGCAGGAGATGGTCCACTTGCGGCCGATCTTATCGGCAATGCCGCCCGCGATGGCAAAGCCTACAACGGAAGCAAGGCCGCCCGCAATGGTCAGCACCATGGTCGCACTGGAGACGGAGTTGAGATAGTAGATAACATAGTTGCCGATATAGGTGCCGATGGCGTTGTCGGACATGAACCACAGAAACTCAGCACCCAGGATCGCCAGCAGCATGGTCTTGTTGGCCCTGGACATAGGCTTATCGTCATCCACCGGGGTGGCAATAGCGGCAAGTCGCTCACCCTCAGCCATCTGGTCCTTCATCTCCTCGGCAAGCTCATTCTCGCGCACGGTGAAGAACAGCACCAGCGCGGAGATTACCATGAGCACCGAGGCGATCAGAAACGGCAGTTCGATCGTCCAGACCTTGCGCGCCTCATCGGCGGCATTGATATAGTCGGAGAGTTTGAGGAAGATACCGAGGACAGTGGCAAAAGCGCCGCCGAGATAGCCCATGATGTTGATGATGCCGTTTGCTTTGGCACGCAGCGGCTTCGGCGTGATGTCCGGCATGAGGGCGACGGCAGGATTTCGGTACATCATCATGAAGATCAGCACAATGCCCATCAGGATCACCATGCCGAGGATGTTGTTGTGATGAAAGAAGAAGGGGATAAACGGGAAAGCCACGGCTGCGACGAAAGTGCCCGTCAGGATATAGGGCATGCGCTTGCCAATAGGGGTATGCGTCTTATCCGAGAGGTTTCCGAAGATAGGCAGCAGAATCAGAGCGGCCAGATTGTCACAGGCCATGATGATGCCCACCAGCCACTGCACGTTCAGAATCTTGGCCGGGTCGCCCGCCTTGAGCTGGGCCGAGGAGAGGCCGTACATACGCCTTGCAAAAATATCCGTCAGAAATGTGGGACACCACGAATCGTACACCTGCCAGAGAAGCAGGATGCCGAAGA
Organism: Candidatus Limivicinus sp.; assembly: GCA_045130755.1. Lineage (GTDB taxonomy): Bacteria > Bacillota > Clostridia > Oscillospirales > Oscillospiraceae > Limivicinus. Next base: position 1,208 of record JBGUQD010000210.1, read on the forward strand.
AGGCAAAGCCGATGAGAAAGGTGCGCTTGTAATTCAGCTTGAGCCCGACTGCAGGTTTGCTCATGGGAAGCACCTCCGGAGATCACAATATTATTTGCACTCGTTCATTAGCTCGGACGACATGACCTGCAGAATATGGTCAAAGCAGGCGACGTCTTCCTCCGGGAAGCGCTCGAGCACGCGGCGCATGACGGTCAGTTCGTAATTGGCGTAGAGATTCATATATGTATAGTACTTGTCGGACAGGATCAGATGATACTCCCGCCTGTCCACCATGGAGTTCTGGCGCACCAGATAGCCTTTTTTAATAAGGTTGTTGACCTTGTAGGTGGCGTTGGACTGGGAGATATTCAGGAAATCGGCAAACTGACTTACTGTCGGTTCGTCCAGCATGTAGATCACCTCAAGGGAAAAAGCCTCCATCGCGGACAATGACCCGTCGCGTTCCCGCACCAGCTCGAATACGCGGCGATAGAACTGAAGCTTGAACTTATTGTATACTTCGCTGAAGTGTTTTTCAAGCATTGTTTCAAGCATTGACAAATCCTCCTTTATAGTGTATTTTAATAAATTTTCTCTTATCGTTATAATACTTCATACGTTATAATACTTCATAAATTGAAACTTGTAAATACAAAAAAAGGAAAAGTGCTTTTGTACAAAATGTGAATTTTCTGCGTCGGCGCAGGGGGAGACTTGACAAAGCTGGGGCAGAATGCTATATTAGCACTCGGAAGGAAAGAGTGCCAACAGTCGAGCGACGAGAGTGCTAATCTGGGCAGGCGGATGTGAAAATGATTTCTGAACGCAAAAAGAAAATACTGGCAGCTGTCGTTGACGAGTATGTTCGCACGGCGGAGCCTGTGGGCAGCAAGTCGATTGCGGCCAATGCCGGTCTCGGCTGTTCCTCCGCCACCATCCGCAACGAGCTTGCCGAGCTTGTGAGCCTCGGCTATCTCGAGCAGCCCCACACCTCCGCCGGGCGTGTGCCCACTCCCATGGGCTACCGCATGTATGTCAATGAACTCATGGAGAAGCAGCGGCTCAGCCTGGAGGAGACCGAGGATATCAACCGCCGCATGAACCAGAAGCTCCGGGAACTGGACGATGCCATCAATGATGTCAGCCGCCTGGCCTCCCAGCTCACCGATTACCCGGCCCTGGCGCTTACCACCCGCACCGCGGTAACCATCAAGCGCTTCGATATCATCTATGTCGATGCCAACACCTTCATCATCGTACTCATGCTCAGCGACAACACGGTGAAAAACAAGCTGGTGAGACTCCCGGTGTCAGTGGATCAAAAGCTGGTGCAGCGCCTGTCCGCTCTGTTCAATTCCGGCTTTACCAATATCACCGAGGATGCTGTCACTCCGCTGCTCATCAATTCCACCGAGCGCGCGGCGGACGATACCATGGGCGTCACCTCCGTCATCGCGGCCTTTGCTATTGAGGTGCTCACCGAGGCACAGACTCCGACAGCCTCCATCAGCGGCGAGAACCGGCTTTTAAGCCAGCCGGAGTTCCGTGACCCCGACAAGGCCCACCGCCTGATGGGATATCTGTCCGGCGGCGGCTACATCCTCCCGCCGAATGAGAGTATGGATGAGGCGGGGGAGATCAAGGTCCTCATCGGTCCGGAAAACGTGGCTGAAGAGCTCAAGGATTCCAGCGTTGTCATCGCCACCTATGACGCGGGCGACAATACAAAAGGCATGATCGGCGTGGTCGGGCCGACACGCATGGACTACTCCGCCGTGGCCGCAAAGCTCTCCATCCTGGCCGCCGGCCTGTCAAGAAGGCTCGGCAGCGGAGAGGCGCCGCCGGAGGGCATGCATAATAAACTGATCATCAAGGGAGATACAGGAAATGAGTAAGAAGAAGCAGACCGAAGCGGAAGAGGTCAAGGAAGAAAAGACCGAAGAAGCTCCGGAAGAGACCGTAAAGGAAGAAGAAACCAAAGCCCCCGAGACGGAAGAAAAGCCCGCCGATGAGAAGGCGGAGAAGACTGAAGAGACAAAGCCCAAGACCGACGAGCTTGCCGCAGAAAAGGATAAATACCTGCGCCTTTGTGCCGAGTACGACAATTTCCGCAAGCGCAGCCAGAAGGAGAAGGACGCCATCTACGCCGACGTCCGGGCAAACACCCTCATAAGTTTTCTGCCGGTGTACGACAATCTGGTTCGCGCGCTCAACCAGCCCACAGAGGATGAAGCCTACAAGAAGGGCGTCGAGATGATCATGGCCCAGTTCAAGGCCACGATGGAAAAGCTGGGCGTGACCGAGATGGACTGCCTCGGTCAGAAATTCGACCCCGCCTTCCACAACGCGGTCATGCATGTGGATGACGAGGAAAAGGGCGAGAACGAGATCGTGGAGGTCTTCCAGCAGGGCTTCATGCTGGGCGACAAGGTGATCCGCTTCGCCATGGTCAAGGTTGCAAATTGATACTTACCGGTTGAAAAACCGTTAAGCATATATGATTTAGTAAAAAATATATCACATATACAGGAGGAAACAACAATGAGTAAGATTATCGGTATAGATTTGGGCACTACCAACAGCTGCGTCGCCGTGCTTGAGGGCGGCGAACCCGTCGTCATCGCCAACGCCGAGGGCGCTCGCACCACGCCTTCCGTCGTGGCCTTCGCCAAGACCGGCGAGCGCATGGTCGGCCAGGTCGCAAAGCGCCAGGCCGTCACGAACCCCGACCGCACCATCTCCTCCATCAAGCGTGAGATGGGCTCCAATTACCGCGTGACCGTGGACGGCAAGTCCTACACTCCGCAGGAGATTTCCGCCATGGTCCTCCAGAAGCTGAAGGCCGACGCCGAAGCTTATCTGGGCCAGACCGTCACCGAGGCCGTCATCACCGTTCCCGCCTACTTCACCGACGCCCAGCGTCAGGCCACCAAGGACGCTGGCAAGATCGCGGGCCTTGAGGTCAAGCGCATCATCAACGAGCCGACCGCCGCAGCTCTCGCCTACGGCATGGATAAAGAGACCGACCAGAAGATCATGGTCTACGACCTCGGCGGCGGCACCTTCGACGTGTCCGTGCTCGAGATCGGCGATGGTGTCATCGAGGTCCTGGCTACCGCCGGCAACAACCGCCTCGGCGGCGATGACTTCGACGCCTGCATCACCGATTACCTCGTGAGCGAATTCAAGAAGACCGAGGGCATCGACCTCAGCACCGATAAGGTCGCCATGCAGCGTCTGCGCGAGGCCGCCGAGAAGGCGAAGATCGAGCTGTCCGGCGTGACCACCTCGAACATCAATCTGCCTTACATCACCGCCGACGCCACCGGCCCCAAGCACCTCGACGTCACTCTGACGAGAGCCAAGTTCAATGAGCTGACCCATCACCTCGTCGAGAAGACCGCGGGCCCCGTGCGCCAGGCACTGTCTGACTCCGGCCTCAAGCCCAGCGACATCTCCAAGGTCCTGCTGGTCGGCGGCTCCAGCCGTATCCCCGCCGTGCAGGAGATGGTCAAGTCCCTGACCGGCAAAGAGGGCTTCAAGGGCATCAACCCCGATGAGTGCGTCGCCATCGGCGCGGCCATTCAGGGCGGCGTGCTGAACAAGGACGTCGACGGCATCGTCCTGCTGGACGTGACCCCGCTGTCCCTCGGCATCGAGACCCTGGGCGGCGTCTGCACCAGACTCATCGAGCGCAACACTACCATCCCGACCCGCAAGAGCCAGGTCTTCTCCACCGCGGCCGACAACCAGACCTCCGTTGAGGTCAACGTCCTGCAGGGCGAGCGCGAGATGGCCGCTTACAACAAGAGCCTCGGCCGCTTCCACCTGGACGGCATCGCCCCGGCCCGCCGCGGCGTGCCGCAGATCGAGGTCACCTTTGACATCGACGCAAACGGCATCGTGAACGTCTCCGCCAAGGACCTCGGCACCGGCAAGGAGCAGCACATCACCATCACGGCTTCCTCCAACATGTCCAAGGAAGACATCGACAAGGCCGTCAAGGAGGCCGAGATGTACGCCGCAGAGGACAAGAAGCGCAAGGATGAGGTCGATACCCGCAACGAGGGCGACCAGATGGCTTACCAGATCGAAAAGACCCTGGGTGAGATGGGCGACAAGCTCGATCCCGCCGACAAGAGTGAGGCCGAGGCCAAGCTCCAGAACCTCAAGAGCGCCCTGACCGGCACCGATTCCGCCGCCATCAAGAACGCTACCGAGGAGCTCAAGCAGGTGTTCTACAAGATCTCCGAGAAGATGTACCAGGCCCAGGGCGGTCAGCCCGGCGCGGGCTTCGATCCCAGCCAGGCAGGCCCGAATCCCGGGGCAGGTCAGGGCGGCCAGGATTACTACGACGCCGACTACACCGTTGTGGACGACGACAACAAGTAATCCAAACGCTTGATCAAAACTACAGCCTGAGGCGGAGCAGAACCACTCCGCCTCATACGGCTGTTTATAGACTTTTGTTTTAGGAGATTTCTATGGCTGAAAAAAGAGATTACTATGAGGTACTGGGCGTCAAGAAGGACGCCACAGCCGATGAGATCAAAAAAGCATACAGAAAGCTGACCAAGGAAAACCACCCTGACCTTCACCCGGGCGACAAAGCCTGCGAGGAGCGCTTCAAGGAGGCAAACGAGGCCTACGAGATCCTCTCTGACGAGGAAAAGCGCAAGAAGTACGACCAGTTCGGCCATGCAGCCTTTGACCCCAACGCGGGCTTCGGAGGAGGTGGCTTTGACGGTTTCGGCGGTTTCGGCGGCTTCGGCGATATCTTCAGCGATATTTTCGGCGGCTTCGGCGGGGCGACCCGGTCCAATCCCAACGCGCCGCGCCGGGGAGAGAGCATCCGTGCGACCGTGAACATCAGCTTTGAGGAGGCCGCCTTCGGTTGCAAGAAGGAGGTCACCGTAGCCAAGATTGAGACCTGCGCCGACTGCAAGGGCACCGGCTGCGCCCCCGGCACCACGCCGGAGATCTGCCCCGACTGCAAAGGCACCGGCCAGGTGACCGTCGCCCAGCGCACGCCCTTCGGCATGATGCAGTCCAGCTCCCCCTGCACCAAGTGCCGCGGCACCGGCAAAATCATCCATCAGCCCTGTAAGACCTGCCGCGGTATGGGTAGCATCCGCCGCCAGCACAAGGTGGAGGTCACCATCCCCGCCGGCATCGACGACGGGCAGACCATCTCCAAGCCGGGCGGCGGCAACGCGGGCGTCAACGGCGGCCCCGCAGGCGATCTGTTGGTGAGTGTCATCGTGCGCCCTCACGCCAGATTCGAACGCGACGGCACCTCCGTCCTGCTCGAGCAGGAGATCAGCTACGCCCAGGCGACCCTTGGCGCCGAGGTGGAGGTCCCCACCCTCGACGGCAAGGTCAAGCTCACCATCCCCGAGGGGACACAGCCCGGGGCGGTCTTCCGCCTGCGCGGCAAAGGCATTCCGTTCCTCAGAGGCTCGGGAAGGGGAGACCAGTTTGTCTCCGTCACCATCAAGGTGCCGAAAAACCTGACCGGCTCCCAGAAGGAGCTGCTGCGCCAGTTTGCCGCCTCCATGGGCGAACTCGACGGCGATGCGGGCAGAAGTATCTTCGGACGCAAGAAAAAGTAAATCCACTATAGAAAGCAGAAAAGCGCTGTCTCCGAACAAGCCGGGGACAGCGCTTTTTACGTTCACAATTTATTGTTGACACGACGTCAGAAGAATGATAAATTATCATTAAACCAAAAGAGTCTGTGATCCCAGAAGGAGGAAACACAATGAATACAAAACCCATCCCCGGCAAGGACGGCAACAAATACGTCCCCTTTGATGAGCGCACCGGCGACAGCTCCGTGGTGTTCTTTACCCGCGATCTGTCCGAAGAGGGCATGAAGAAAATTTACGACAAAGTCAGCTCTGTCCTGACCGGCAAGGTGGCCATCAAGCTGCACACCGGCGAGGCCGAGGGCCCGAACATCATCCCTCGTCCCTGGGTCAAGGAACTGATTGATACCCGCCTGCCTGACGCCACCATCATCGAGACCAACACCTACTATGAGGGCAGCCGCTACACTACGGAAGCCCATCGCAAGAGTCTTGAGATCAACGGCTGGACCTTCTGCCCCGTGGACATCACCGATGCCGAGGGCGTGGCAGCCCTGCCTGTCAAGGGCGGCAAGTGGTTTACTGAGATGCATGTCGGCAAGAGCATGCTGAACTATGACTCCCTCCTGGTGCTGACCCACTTTAAGGGGCACATGATGGGCGGCTTCGGCGGCAGCAACAAGAACATCGGCATCGGCTGCGCCGACGGACGCATTGGCAAGAAGGAGATCCACACCGCTGAGGGATCCGACAATATGTGGAGCATCGCGGAGGAGGAACTCATGGAGCGTATCAGCGAAAGCACCAAGGCCACCATCGACTACTTCGCACCCCATGTCTGCTACATCAACACCATGCGCAATATGTCTGTCGACTGCGACTGCGCAGGCCCCGGCGCCACTCCGGTTGTCACGCCCGACGTGGGTATCCTGGCTTCTCTTGATATTCTCGCAGTGGACAACGCCTGCATGGATCTCATCTACAACCTGCCCGACGGCGGCGGCAAGGCTTTAGTCGAGCGTGTGGAGACCCGCCACGGTCTTCGCCAGCTGAGCTACATGAAAGAGCTCGGCATGGGCAACGACCGTTACACCCTTATTGATATCGATAACGATGACGCGGTCATCACCGCGGCAGAGGCGGTAAAGGATATAAAACCGGAATGGAAGCCGGACCGCTACAACACCTTCTGGGGCCGCAATAAACGCGCATAAAACTTCCGATAACAGATTATATATTCAGGAAAAGGGGGCTTCGGCAGAAATGCCGAAGCCCCAAATGTTTATGCTGTTTTGGGATTATTCGTAGAGGGCCTTGAGCTTCATGAGGTGCTCGTAGCGCTTCTTCGCTTCCTCCTCGTTCTCGGTGAAGAGTCTCTCGGC
>JBGUQD010000211.1:0-6024 GCA_045130755.1 Candidatus Limivicinus sp.
ACTTATTATATATCTTGAGGAGCTTTGCCACATAGTCATGCATGCCCTTATGCAGATCCTCTCCCAAAAGGAACCAGTCCAGCTCTCTCTCTTCGCTCCACTCCCTCTTCTGGGCGAAATCCTGTCCCATGAAAAGAAGCTTCTTGCCGGGATGGGCCATCATCAAACCGTAAGCCAGACGGAGGTTTCCGAATTTATCCTCCATGCTGCCGGGCATCTTGTTGATCATGGAGCCCTTCATGTGCACCACTTCATCGTGGGAAAACGGAAGGACGTAATTTTCGCTGAACGCGTACGTAAAGCTGAAGGTGACATTGTTGTGCACAAACTGGCGCATGAAGGGGTCGGTTTTCAGGTATTCCAGAACGTCATGCATCCAGCCCATGTTCCACTTGAAGGTAAAGCCGAGTCCGCCGTCCTCCGGCGCTCTGGACACCAGCGGGAAAGCGGTGGATTCCTCCGCAATGACCATCGCGCCCGGAACACGCTGGCCAACGATGGAATTGAGATGCTTGAGGAACTCGATCGCGTCATAGTTGATGTTGCCGCCGTCCGCATTAGCGACCCACTGGCCGTCCTTCTTGCCGTAGTCCAGATACAGCATGGAGGCCACCGCGTCCACACGAAGGCCGTCCACGTGGAACTTCTCCAGCCAGAACAGCGCGTTTGCGATCAGAAAATTCTTGACCTGTGGGCGCTGATAGTTGAAGATATAGGTGCCCCAGTCGGGATGCTCGCCCTGTCTGGGGTCGGCATGCTCATACTCCGCAAAGCCGTCAAAGCGCGCAAGCCCATAGGCGTCCCGCGGGAAATGGGCCGGCACCCAGTCCAGAATCACGCCGATGCCCTTGCTGTGCATGTAGTCCACAAAATACATGAAGTCCTCTGCACTGCCGTAGCGTGCGGTCGGAGCGTAGTAATTTGTGACCTGGTAGCCCCAGGAGCCATCAAACGGATGCTCGGCAATACCGATCAGCTCCACATGAGTATAGCCCATGTAATTTACATACTCCGCCAGCTCCGGAGCGAGATCGCGGTATCTGCGGAAGCCGAAGTTTGCTCCGCTCTCGTCCTTCTTCCAGGAGCCGAGATGTACCTCATAAATGGAGAGAGGACGCTTTTTCGGGTCCTGCTCCTTACGGCCCGCCATCCATGCCGCATCCTGCCAATCGTAGGAGGAGAGGTCCGCGACAACGGAGGCTGTCTCCGGACGGAGCTGACACTGGTTTCCATAGGGGTCTGCCTTGAGAAGAATGTCGCCCGTCTGCGTCTCTACGGCGAACTTGTAAAGCGCATGCGGTCCGAGCCCCGGGATAAACAGATCATAGATCCCGGACTCGGCGAGCAGATTCATTCGATCCTGCCACGCGTTCCAGCCGTTAAAGTCGCCCACGACACTGACGGAACGGGCGTTGGGTGCCCAAACCGCGAAGTAAACGCCGGTTTGCCCGTTTTCCTCTGCCGGGTGAGCACCGAGCTTTTCGTAAACGGTGTAATGGGTACCTCTGCCAAACAGATAAATATCCAGATCTGAAATACGATGCTGCATCTTTTGTACTCCCTCCAAATTGATGATTATCCGATCGTTTCTGACACGAGGGTGTCACTTGCCTATATTTTCATTATATACGAGCTGCTTGCGCCCTGCAAGAAAAATCCTGCCTTCCGGCCGTAATAAATTTCTATGAGCGGGATACTGAGCATTTTCCTCTGTGTCCGATTGCAGGGCACAGGTCTCAGCCTGTAAGCATGCGGATGTACTGCCCCATCTTGAGGGCAAAGAGCCGGTGACCCCTCTCGGAAAAGTGGACACCGTCGCCGACGGTGGGGATTAACCAGTGCGTCGTATCCACGAAGAAAATACCGAGAGCCTGTGCCAGTGCTTCGTAAGCTTCAGACAGCTCAGAAAAGGCAGGAGAAAAATCCTCACCTTCTATGGAAACGGCGGGCGGCGACGCAAGCAGAAGCGTACAGCCCGGCTTGGCACTTTTCAGCTTCTCCAGAAAGCTTTGCATATGTGCAGCTGTGTCCTCCGTTTCAGCCCCGCAGAGGAGATCGTTGGTACCGAGCATCACAATGATGAGATCGCCGCTTAATGCGCGGGACAGAAGCCTCAGATCCGTTTCAATACTGCGCGGATAGTGCGGCACGCGCCGCCCATTGAGCCCGCAGTTGAGGCATTCGCAGCCGAGACTCCTGCCCAGCAGCTCGGGCCAGCGGACCTGCTCCGGCAGCCGCCCGCCGAAGGGGTCTGTCCCGTCGTAGCCGTAAGTGTTGGAATCCCCGTAACAGAGAATTTTCATGCCTTCTTCCTCCCGTCGAAGCCTTAGCGCTGACTGCAAACAATTATATCATGGATGAACGCTTTTGAAAAGTCAATTGAGCCTTACAAGAAAAGCAAACAGCATGGAACAAATCGCAGTCCCATGCTGTTTGCCGTCACAGATCAGATGATGAAGTTGTTGAGGTAGCGCTTACTCAGGCGGATGGATTTGAACACGTCTTCCCTGCAGAATTCAAAGGCCTTGTTTTCTACCCCAATCACAGCGCCGCCGCTGCAGCGGCCGTCGTTGAGGATGAGGACGGAGACGAAGGTGCCCTAGTCCACATTGCCCAGACACGGCAGCTTCGGGCTCATGTGCTCCAGCGGGTAGGATCCCATATCCAAAATAAAATGAGTATACAGCAAAAAAGAGCAGACAGTAATTCAGCATACTGTCTGCTCTTCTGAATTGGTGGGAAGACAACCCATAGCTATGATAGGGGACAAAAAAGCTTTAGCTATGGACAAATAAAAAACTCCTCGATAGCTTAGAGATGGGTTTGCCAACCAAGCCTAAAGAAGCGAGGCGGCCCAAACGTGAAAGAAAAGGTCATAAGTAGTTTAGAGCATACAAGGTGGAGATGTCAATACCATGTAGTGTTTGCACTGAAATACAGAAGGCTGGAAATATATGAGGAGATCAAAGCGGATATAGGAATGATACTGCGGAAACTGTGCGAACTAAAAGGAATAGAAATAATAGAAGCCCAAGCATGCCCGGATCATCTCCATATGCTGTTGAGTATTCCACCAAAGATGAGTGTAGCGTATGCAATAGGATATCTGAAAGGAAAAAGCTCGCTGATGATATTCGACAGGCATGTGAATCTGAAATATAAGTACGGGAATAGACACCTTACGCTGGTCGGTCTCAAGCTCTGCCTGATTGACCTCAGAATACCCGGAAGCGCGGCCGGTCAAGTATGCTTAGTTTTCAGAAAGGATTGTCTGTCGGGACTCCATAGCTCACCATCGGACCTTTCTCAATAATGTTCAAGGATGCGCACTGATACAGCAGCACACCGTCTGTGGGTGCTGTTTCCGTAAAGAGACTTCGTCCGAAGTAATCTCGTATTTCCCCCAGCTTTTCACCCTTTTGAAAGCGGTCGCCCGGCTTCTTTTCCGGATACCAGCAGCCTGTGCAGGGGGCATCGTCGTTGTACTCAAAAGTTCCTGCTTTGGATATACCGTCCAATCACCGTCCAGTATACCAAGGCAGCGGAGAATACTCCGCACATCGGCCTTGTCCGCCTGAATCCCTACATACTCGGCATTGTGGATCCCGGCGGAGATCAGCACCGTAGGCCCGGGCCGGTCTCCGCACAGAAGGACATGCGGGACGTGCAGCTCAGTACCCTCCACATGAATATGGTCTTTGAAGGTTTTGCCGGGTATGAGTTCGTGCCCGGCAATCATTTTTACGCTCATAGAAGGCTCCTTGCGATTGCTTTTTCATACCGTATCATGTGCGCTGCACTTCTCACAAGCCCCCCGGGGGGATATTTTACAGGATATTTTGAAAAAAGCGAAAAAAATATCCCCCCCGGGGGCTTCCGCTCAGGCTCGGGGTAGCATATAATTTTATCGTTAGATTGGACGATCTCTGCAAGCTGAGGAGAACAACGTGAGAAAGTATGTCATACAAAGATTCATACAACTGATCCCGGTCCTGATCGGGATCACGTTTTTGTCCTTTGCCATGATGCGAATAGCGGGCAGCGACGCGATCACGGAGATGTACGGGGATAAGGGCGCGGTGGCCCAGGAGGTCATCGATGCCAAGCGTGCTGAACTGGGCCTGGACAAGCCTTTCATCCAACAGTATTTCTCCTGGTTGGGCGGTATGCTCACAGGCGATATGGGAAAGAGCTATGTCTCCGGGCGCGACGTTTTCAAGACCTTTACCTCCAAGCTCCCGGCAACGCTGCTGTTGACGGCGCTTTCGATCCTCATGACCATCGTGATCTCGATTCCCCTGGGGGTTCTGGCCGCCGTGCGGCATGATAAGCTGGCAGATTATCTGCTGCGTTTTTTGAGCTTTATCGGCAACTCTCTGCCGAATTTCTTTGTGGCGATGCTGCTGATGGAGCTGCTGGCTATCAAACTTGGCTGGCTGCCGGTCATCTCCAACGGAACCACTGTGAAAAGCGCCATCATGCCGACCCTGACTCTTGCTATCGCCATGTCTGCCAAATACATGCGGCAGGTGCGGGCAACGGTGCTGGAGGAGCTCAACAAGGATTACGTCACCGGCGCCCAGGCGCGCGGTGTGAGAAACCGCGTAATCCTCTGGCGGAGTGTCATCAAGTCCTCCATGCTCACGATCATCACCCTGCTGGCTCTCTCCATCGGCAGCCTGCTCGGCGGCACGGCCATCATTGAGAGCATCTTCATGTGGGATGGCGTGGGCAAGCTCGCAGTGGACGCTATCACCATGCGTGACTATCCGCTTATTCAGTCCTACGTAGTCTGGATGGCGATCATCTACGTGCTGGTAAACCTCATCACAGACCTCTTATACCATGCGCTTGATCCGCGGATCCGACTGGGAGTGAGCGAAGGATGAAAGAACCGACTGCCCGAGTTCAAAAGATCAAAAAGGACATGATCAAGACCCGGCTCATTATCTTTGGCGCTTTTGCGCTGATCCTTATTCTCTGCTCCGTTTTCTGCGAGCACCTGACACCCTATGATCCCTATGTGCAGGATCTGAAGAACGCCAAGGCACCACCTTCTCTGGAGCATCTCTTCGGCACCGACCGCTATGGGCGGGACATGCTTTCCCGCGTGATCGTCGGCAGCAAAACGAGCATTTTCTCCACCCTTCTTCTGGTGGGCATCGTGACTGCCCTCGGCACCATGGTCGGCGTTTTCTGCGGCTGGCACGGCAAGTGGATCGACACCGTGCTGATGCGCATTTCGGACATGTTCCTGGCCTTCCCCGGGCTGGTGTTTGCCATGGCTGTGGCCGGCGTTCTGGGCGGAGGATTGCAGAACGCGATCATTGCGTTGGCGGCCATCTCCTGGCCGAAATACGCCCGAATTGCCCGAAGCCAGACCCTGGCTCAGAAGGAAACACCGTACCTGAAAGCGGCGAGGCTCTCCGGCAGCGGCACATGGAAAATTATCTTCAAGCATATCCTGCCGAACATCATCGGCCCGATCCTTGTCACCTCCATGCTGGACATCGGCACCATGATGATGGAACTTGCAGGCCTGAGCTTTCTCGGCCTCGGTGCGAAGCCGCCCACGGCGGAGTGGGGCAGCATGATGAGTGACGCGCGCAGCCTTTTATCCTCCGTGCCCTGGGTCACCCTGGCCCCCGGCTTTGCCATCTTTATCTCCGTCATGATCTTCAACCTCCTGGGCGACACCATCCGGGACTATGCGGACCCAAAGTCAAGGGGGCGTTGATATGAGCGAGATTTTACGTTACGAGCACGTCGATATCTCCTATAACGGCGTCAAAGTTATCAAAGATGTGAGTTTCACGGTTTCAGAGGGGGAAATCCTCGGCATCGTGGGCGAATCCGGCTCCGGCAAGTCTACGCTTATCAAGGCTGCTATGGGCCTTCTGGGCGAGACCGGCCTTGTCACACGGGGCGATATCTGGTACAAGGGCAAAAACCTGCCCGATCTCTCCGCCGGAGAGCTGCGCAGGCTCAATGGCCCGGAGCTGGGCATGATCTTTCAGTATGCCG
>JBGUQD010000212.1:0-11174 GCA_045130755.1 Candidatus Limivicinus sp.
ACAGGGAACCTTTTTCATTATGCGGCTTTATTATTCCACCCAGAAAACGCGGCCGGGTTTGCGCGGTACGGGTTTCGGCTCGTCACCCTCGGGGACACCCACGATGCAGTGGCCGATGCCCTCCCAATCGCCCTCGATGCCGAGTTCACGCAGGATCGCCTTGCCCTCGTCGGAATCGAATTCCTCCCGGGCACGATTGATCCAGCAGCTTCCGAGACCCAGCGTGTGCGCGGCCAGCATCATGTTGCCCATGGTGAGACTGCCGTCATAGACGTGATTGGGGCTCGATTTGTCCGCCAGGACCAGCAGGACGGCGGGCGCGCCGTAGAAGGGATCGAAGCCCTCCTGCCAGCCGCCGATGAGCCGGTTCATCTCCATGAGTCGGTCGCGGAGCTTCCTGTCCGTAATGGCGACGACAATGGATGACTGCATGCCTTTCCCGCTTGCGGCATAGAGCCCTGCCTCGATAATCTGTTCCAGCGTTTCCCGGTCCGGCATCTCCGGTTTGAACTTGCGGATACTGCGGCGGGTCAGAATATCGTCAAGTGTGGTGTTCATGTTTTCGCGCTCCCTTCGCTTTTATAACTTGAGTATAGCATTGCGAAAACGGGCGCGTCAATGCTTATCGTCTACTCTGACGCTGACTTCACCGGAGTTGAGCCTTGTTGTGCTCCCGTCGGGGAGTCGGACAAGCAGGGCGTAATCCTCTTCAAGGTCGAGCACCTCGGCGGGCACGGGGTCTCTGCCCGGGGCAAGGATGTTGATCGCCTTGCCCAGCACCAGAGAGCGGCTCCTGTACCCCTCAAACACACGGGGCGCGCCCGGGTTTTCGGTGTACTCCGCCAGCCTGTCGAGGATGCCCGCCGCGAGGCGGCAGCGCAGCTCCGGGATACTGTCAGAATCGAAGGCCGCGCCCGCGATGCCCCTCAGTTCTTCGGGGAAATCCCCCGCCGGGACGTGGGTGTTCACGCCGAGGCCGATGATGACATAGTGCATCATGCCGTTTTCACAGTCCACGCTTGCCTCTGTCAAAATGCCGCAGACCTTGCGGCCGTCGACAAAAATGTCGTTGACCCACTTGATCTGCGCGGGTCTGCCGGAGAGTTCCTCGATCGTCTCAGCCACCGCGACGGCGGCGCAGGCGGTCAGGCGCGTGGCCTCCACTGCGCTCACGTTCGGGCGCAGCAGGAGGCTCAGGTACAGGCCCGAGTCAGCCGGGGAATAGAAGCTGCGGCCCATGCGGCCGCGGCCGGCGGTCTGCTCCCCCGCGATCAGCGCAAGGCCTGCGGGGGCCCCTTCGGCGGCGAGGGCCTTGAGCACGGTGTTGGTGGAAGTGATGGTCTTGTATACCTGCAGCTCCAGTTCCTGATGCTTCAGGTGGCGGCGAATGCCCTCTTCACTGAGCACATCGCTTTCCGAGAGAAGACGGTAGCCCCGGTTTGAAACCGACTCGATATTGTAGCCCGCCTCCCGCAGCTGTCCGATGGCTTTCCAGACCGCCGTGCGGCTGACCGACAGGCGGCGCGCCAGTTCCTCACCGGAGATGTACGCGTCCGCGTTCTGCCACAGGAGAGAGAGCAGATCCTCCTTTGTCATGCCGCTTTCACCTCACGGTTCAAAACCGGGTACAGGCGCCCGGTCAGCACGCTTGCCAGCGCGATCTTCACCGCGTCCGGCAGCAGGTACGGGATCACGCACCAGCCCAGAGCCGTGCCGAGACCGATGGGGCCGGTCTTGCGCGCATAGACGACCATGAACCAGACTGTGCCGAAGGCGTAACACACCAGAATGCCGATCACCATGGAGACGATCAGCACCGGCAGACTGCGGCCGAATTTCTCAACGGCCAGCCCCACGATCAGCGCCGTGAACAGGAAGCCCACGATGTAGCCGCCTGTGGTGCCCAGCAGGACGCCAAAGCCGCCGCTGAAGCCGGCGAACACCGGCGCTCCGACCGCCCCAAGCAGGATGTAGCACAGCACCGTCCACATTCCGCGGTGAAGGCCGAACAGGGCTGTGACGAGGCAGACGGCAAAGGTCTGCATGGTAAAGGGGATGGTCATGGGCACGGAGATCCAGGAGCATACGGCGATCAGCGCCACGCCCATGGCGATGGTGGCGATGTCGCGGGTGGTAAGAGAATTTTTCATGGCAGCCTCCGGGTGATTTATCGGCTGGATCATAGCACAGGCGGCAAGTGATTGTCAACCGTAAACAATATTTTTGGTTAACATTCCGGGTGCAATAAGGATGTCCGCGCTTTATGGCTTGCCATGTCCCGCGGGATTTGGTACAATCGGCCCAGGAAAAACGATGGGAGCACAGAACGATGCGTTTTCAAACCATATTGAAATACCGGAAAAACATGATGGCTGCGGCGATCGTGATGATCCTGATGTATCACACCAAGGGAGCCTGGCCGGAGATCGCGCTGAAAAAAGCCGCCGGGTACTTTTACGGCGGCGTGGATCTGTTTTTCTTCGCCTCGGGTATCGGCTGCTTTTTCTCATGGTTTCGGGATGAAAACGCCGCCGCTTTTCTCAAGAGGCGAGCCGGACGCATTCTGCCGGTCTACATTCCCTTTTCGCTCTGCTGGATCGCGGTGGAGGCGCTGGGCGGAGGAATCGGGTTTTCGGCAGCGCTTGCCAACCTCTTCGGCGTGCACGGCTTTCTGGATATTGCGCCGAGCTTCAACTGGTATGTGTCCGGCATGTGGCTGAGCTACCTGCTCACGCCATGGCTGGCTCCGCTTGCCAGGCGCTGTGACAGCAGAGCAAAAGCCATTGCCGCAGTGCTGGCCCTGCTGGTGTTCTCCTTCGCTTTCTGGGGCGACACGCAGCTCATCATCATCCTGACACGTCTGCCGATCTTTTTTGTCGGCATGCTCTTCGCCGCCGAAAGTCGGCGGCGCGAAGCGCTGACAAAGGCCGAACTCGTACTTCTATTCGCTCTCATCCCCGTCGGCGCCGCGATTATGTGGGAGAGCCCGAAGTTTTTTGCCGATCTCGTGTGGAGCCATGGTCTGGCCTGGTATCCTATGCTGCTGATCGCGCCGGGCCTGTGCGCGGCTGTCGCCGCGGCGTCCGCATTTCTTGACCGCCGGGCCGTCGGGCGTGGGATCAACAAGGCGCTGGGCCTTCTGGGCGGCATCACGTTTGAGATCTACCTCGTCCACTTCTGGGCGCTGGAAAAGCCGCTGCCGCTGTTTCTCGGGCTGACGGTGCTGTACACCGCCGCGCTAAAGTGCGTTTCGCTGCTGATTCGAAAAGGCTTAACGAAACGAAATATCGCGTAAATGTTCAGGGCCGATCCCGCGGGATCGGCCCTGTGCTTATTTCATTCTCTCGTAGGTCAAAAACTGATATCGGATGCCGTTTTCTTCCTGCCAGTCTCCTTCTTCCCGGATGCGGAAATCCGGGGAGGCGTCCAGGTTTTCAAAGAAGCTGTCGGAGGCGGGCGCAAGATCGATCTTCGTCACATGTACCAGATCTATAAACGGCAGGAACTGCCGGTAGACAGACGCACCGCCGATGACCAGCGTGCGGGGATACTTCGCCGCAAGGGCCAGCGCTTCGTCCGTCGAGTGCGCGACCTCCGCGCCCTCGATTTCGATGTCCTGTCGGGTGGCAACGATGTTGTTTCGTCCCTTGAGGGGCCTGCCGCCCGGGAAGTCTGCCAGTGTCCTGCGCCCGACAATCACGGCGGCGTCCTTCGTCAGCTCCCGGAAATGGACACGGTCAGCCTTCAGGACCACCTGCTGGGTACCCTCGCTGCCGATGCCCCAGTCGGAAAAGACTGCGACGATCGCTTCCATGCTGTCCCCTCCTTACAGCGCCACCGGGATCTTCCCGGCAAAATCGGAGTATTCGTAACTCTCCATCTTGAAGCTGTCACGGGTGAACTTGTAAAAATTGTCCACCGCTGGGTCGATGATGAACTTCGGGGCGGGCTTGGGATCGTGCTGAATGATCTCCTTCACTGCATCCACATGCCGGTCATAGATGTGGGCGTCAGCAATGACATGCACAAACTCGCCCGGCTCCAGGCCGGAGACTTGGGCCATCATGAGCGTCAGCACCGCGTACTGCACCACGTTCCAGTTGTTGGCGGTCAGCATGTCCTGGCTGCGCTGGTTCAAAATCGCATTGAGCTTATTGCCCGTGACGTTGAAGGTCATGGAGTAGGCGCAGGGATAGAGGGCCATTTCGGACAGGTCCGCGAAGTTATAGATATTGGTCATGATGCGGCGTGAAGCAGGATTGTGCTTTAAATCCCACAGCACCTTGTCCACCTGGTCCATGTCCCCCTCGGGGTAGTGGTGCTTGACGCCGAGCTGATAGCCGTAGGCCTTGCCGATGGAGCCGTTTTCGTCGGCCCAGGCATCCCAGACGCGGGTGCGCAGCTCCCTGACGTTGTTGCTCTTGGCCTGCCAGATCCACAGCAGTTCGTCGATAGCGGATTTCCAGTAGATGCGGCGGACGGTGAGGATGGGAAATTCCTCAGCCAGATTGTAGCGGTTTACAATGCAGAATTTTTTGATGGTGTGGGCGGGCGTCCCATCATCCCAGCGCGTGCGCACGGGACGGTCGGTATCCCAGATGCCGTTTTCCAGAATATCCTTGCAGTTTTGAATGAAAAGCTCATCTGCTTTGCTCATATCATTACCTCTTTGTCAATGGATGCCTCAGTCGATTTTGAGGCAGACCTCGATCTCGCGGTCGAGGTGCTTGATAAATTCACGTGCGTCATCCAGGGAACCGACAATGCTGGCGTAGTGCGTGGGGACGACTGTATGCGGGCGCAGGGTGTTGATAAATTCCGCCGCCTCGCGCGCGTTCATTGTATAGGTGCCGCCGATGGGAACAAGGGCAATGTCACACTGGACGGCCTCGCCCTCCGGGATGCGGTCCGTGTCGCCGGCGACATAGATCTGATGCGGGCCGATCTCCAGTACGTAGCCGAGCCATCCCTTCTCCTTAGGGTGGTTAGGCTTGTTCGTGTTGTAGGCGGGCACGCCCTCAATCTCGATGCCGAGGATGCCGAGGTTTTCCTCCGCCTCCATTGTGCGAAGATATGCGGGAGCGATCCCCGTGTTCAGGGCCTCCTGTTTCATGGACAGGGGACAAACGTAGATGGTGTCGGGTTTTGCCGCCTTGCGGAAATCCTCGGGCGAGAAGTGGTCAAAGTGCGGGTGCGTGAAGAGGATGAGGTCGGCGTCGTGCCGCTCCTCTTTGAGACGGAAGGGGTCAATATAGGCGATAACCTTGTCGTCAATACGGATGCTGCTGTGTTCGTTGATGGTGATATTGTCGAGCATGTTTTATACCTCCCCCGATTCTCTCTTGATCCTGTCTTTCCAACACTTATGGCACATGGCGATGTATCGGTCGTTGCCGCCGAGCAAAACCTGGCTGCCCTCGGTGACGATATGGCCCTGCTCGTCGATGCGGGCGTTGACCGTGGCTTTTCTCCCGCAGGCGCATACGGTTTTGATCTCGGTCAGAGAATCGGCAAGCTCCATAAGCCGCTGGGCGCCGGGAAAAAAGTGGGTCAGAAAGTCGGTCCTGAGGCCAAAGCACAATACCGGCAGATCCTCTTCATCCACCAGGGTGCGCAGGCCGTCGATCTGCTCCGGGGTGAAAAACTGGGCCTCATCGGCAATAATGACGTCGTGTCTGCCCGCCGCATGGTAGGCTTCCATGATATCATCCTCCGGCGCAATGACCTGGGCCGTCTCTCGAAGCCCGATGCGGCTCTGGATCACGTTCACCCCGTCGCGGGTGTCAGTGCCTGGCTTGATGAGCCAGACCGTCATGCCCAGTTCTTCGTAGTTGAATTTGGTGATGAGTGCCTGGGCAGATTTGGAGGAGCCCATGGCCCCGTACTTAAAATAGAGCTTAGCCATTATCATGCTTTCCTTCCAGGTGGGCCCGCACGCGCTCCATCAAAAGTTCCAGCGCCACCTTGTTGTGGCCGCCCTCGGGGACGATGATATCGGCGTTGCGCTTGCTGGGCTCGACGTATTTTTCGTGCATGGGCTTGACTGTGCTGAGATACTGGTTGACCACACTTTCAAGGCTTCTGCCGCGGTCGCGCACGTCGCGAACGATACGGCGCAGGATGCGCACGTCGGCGTCGGCATCCACGAAAACCTTGATATCCATCAGGTCGCACAGTTCCTTGTTCTCAAAGATCAGAATGCCCTCAACGATGACCACCCGCGCGGGCTTGACCGTGATCGTTTTCTCCGAGCGGTCATGGATGGAGTAGTCGTAAACCGGGCAGACAACGCTGCGGCCCTTCTTGAGCGCCCGCACCGCCTCGATGAGCTGGTCGGTGTCGAAGGCGTCGGGCTGGTCGTAGTTGAGCTTGGCCCGTTCCTCGTAGGGCATGTTGTGGTGGGCCTTATAGTAGTTGTCGTGATAGATGACGGAGACCTCGTGTCCGAAACGCTGCATGAGCTTGCGGGTAATGGTGGTTTTGCCGCTGCCGGTACCGCCGGCGATGCCGATAACCATGACCTTATCCATAGCTGGAATCCCCCTGTCTCTTTTTTCTCTCCCATCTTACCATAAGCTGTGCGCGGATTCAATAAAAACGATTCCACTTATACTTCAAGGAATCGATTTCGATTACGCAATGATTGACGGAACGTAAAGATCATGTTATAATTCACTTTAATTTTGAAACTAAAGGAGATGGAAGTCCTTTATGGATGACGGCAGTCGATTGCCACTGATATCTGCGGTGCTGCTGCTTTTTGTCGCGGTATATTTTGCCGTGGCAGAGACGGCGTTTGCCTCGACCACCCGTACGCGCATGCGCGTGGCGGAGGAGCGGGGCGATATGCGGGCCAGGGAAGCCCTGTACGTACTGGACAACTTTGACCTCGCCATCAGCGCCATTCTGATCGGAACCAATATCGTGCACATTTCCGTCGCCGCTCTGGTCACCCTCGCGGTCACGCGCCGCTGGGGCCTCGGCGCGGTGTCGGTCAGCACGCTCATCACCACAGGTGTGGTGTTTTATTTCGGTGAGATGCTCCCCAAAAGCATCGCCAAAAAATACAGCGACAAGCTGGCCCTTGCCACGGCCTCCACGCTGGTGTTCTTTATGAAGCTCTTCCGGCCCGTCTCCCGGCTCCTGACCGCGATCGGCCAGGCGGCAGCGCAGCTCACTCCGGGCGAAGCGGAGAAATCCGTCACCGAGGACGAACTCTATGACATCATCGAGGACATGACCGAGGAGGGCAGCCTCGACGAGGAGCAGGGCGACCTCATTTCCTCCGCCCTGCAGTTCGGTGACGTGACGGTTGAAAACGTGCTCACGCCGCGCGTGGACCTGGTTGCCCTGGATATGCACAGCAGCCATGAGCAGATTCTGGACTGCATCAAGGCCTGCACCCATTCGCGCCTGCCCGTCTATGAGGGCAGCATTGACAACATTGTGGGCATTCTGCAGATCCGAAAATACATCAAGGCCTATCTCCGCGAGGGCGAACATCTGGACATTCAGCCGCTGCTGGATGACGTGTTCTTTGTCCACCAGTCCACCAAGATCGATGAGCTGCTGCCTGTCATGTCCAAGCGCAAGCACAACCTTGCGGTCGTCACCGACAACTACGGCGGCACCCTCGGCATCGTGACGGTGGAGGACATCGTCGAGGAACTGGTGGGTGAGATCTGGGACGAGGAAGACGTGGTGGAAGAGCCCATCGTTGAGATCTCCGAAGGTGTTTTCGAGGTGGACGCAGATGAGTCCGTAAGCGATGTGTTCGAGCGTCTGGGCTACGAGGACCCCGAAGAGGACGAGGAACTCATAAACACCCTCATGGGCGAATGGGCCTATGAGCAGTTTACCGCCATTCCCCAGCCGGGCGACTCCTTCACCTATCACCGTGTCTCCGTGACCGTGATCGGCATGGAGCACAACCGTATCCTGAAGCTGCGCGTGACGCTGCTCCCTGATGACGAGGGAGGTGAGACGGCATGAGCATTTCCATGATCATCATCGGCATTGTGGTGCTTGTGTGTCTGTCGGCCTTCTTCTCCGGTTCGGAGATGGCCTTCTCCTCCTGCAATCAGCTCCGCATGGAGAACCTGCGGGATGAAGGCTCAAAGCGCGCCGGCGCGGCAGTAAAGATCCTGGAGCATTTTGACAACGCCCTGAGCGCCATTCTGATCGGCAACAACCTTGTGAACATTGGGGCGTCGTCCCTGGTGTCGGTGCTGGTGATCCTGCTGACGGGCAGCGACCGCTTTATGTGGGTCGGCACGCTGGTGCTCACCATTGTCATCATCATCTTCGGTGAGACCATCCCGAAGATCTGCGCCAAGCAGAACGCCAACCGCTTCTCCCTGCGCTTTGCCTATATGATCCGCTTCCTGACCATTGTGCTCACACCTGTGATCTGGCTCGTGATGGGCCTCAACTGGCTCATGACCTTCTGGCTCAAGGAGGAAAAGGACGAAAGCGGCGAAGAGGCTGTGGAGGAGCTGCACTCCATCATTGAGACCGCCGAGGACGAAGAGGTCCTAGACGAGGATCAGTCAGAGCTTCTGCGTTCGGCCATCGATTTTTCCGATATTTCCGCGCTGGATGTCATGACCGCCCGTGTGGACGTGGTGGCTCTCGACATTGAGGACAGCTGGGAAGAGATCCTTGAGCAGGTGGAAAAGGCGTCCTTCTCCCGCCTGCCGGTATACGAGGGCAGCATCGACAACATCATCGGCGTTCTCTACCTCAACCGCTTTCTCAAGGCTGTGGCCGAAGGCGGCGAGACGGATATTCGCGGGCTGCTGATGCCGCCCTGCTACATCTACAAGACCATGAAGCTGCCGGCAGTTTTGAGCCAGCTTCGCCGGGCAAAGCAGCATCTCGCCGTGGTGACCGACGAATACGGCGGCACGCTGGGCGTTTTGTCCATGGAGGACGTGCTGGAGCAGATCGTGGGCGATATCTGGGACGACAATGACGAGGTGGAGCCCGAGGTCGTGGAGCGCACCGAGGGCGAATATGAGCTTGACGGCGCAATGATGCTCTTTGAAATGGAGGAGCTTCTGGAGCTTCCCGAGGACAGCATTGAGGCCGAGAGCAGCACCGTCGGCGGCTGGACTATCGAGTGCTTCGGCGGCTTTCCCCAGGTGGGCGACAGCTTTGAAAAGCAGGGCCTGAAGGTGACGGTTCTTGAAATGTCCGACGGACGGCGCGTGGACAAGGTGCTTGTCAAGCGTGTTGAAGAGCCGGACGAAAAAGAATAAACCCCGGAATAACAAAAACGTTGATTTCGCGATTTGCGAAATCAACGTTTTTTCTTTATCGTGTCGAAACCGTAAGCTTGTGTTTTTTCTTCCCCTCGCGGTAGCAAATGACCAGCTTTGAGGGGGTGGACTTGATCTTCGTGACGCAGCCACGGTCCAGCTTCTCGATACGCTCATAGACCGCGCGTTTGTCTTCATCATAGGCCCCTACATTGTCAGAAGTGAACAGCACCCCGCCGAAGAGGGCGTTGACCGTGGCGAGAGTCTCGCGCTGCTCCATGCTCAGCTTCATGTTGTCGTCCCGCAGCAGGAACACGTCCGGGTCATTGCGCCAGGCGCGCCCGTCCAGGTGGCGGCGGTAGACGGTGTTGAGCAGTGTATTGCGCGTCGACGGCACCTCGCGGTGGAGGGGGCGCATGATCTTATCGCCCAGCCAGTTGAGGGTCATGTCGCAGCCGATGCGGCAGTAGTCCACCATGCCGAAGGCCGGAGCCAGCGGCACGCCGCAGCCGAGGATCAGCGCGTCGCCCGCGAGCTCGCGCAGAAAGCGCATGCCGTCGTACATGACCTGGGCTCTCGTCTTGTCCCGGCGGGGGATCAGGCAGGCAGCATAAAGAAAGTCGAGCTTTACGAGCTTATAACCCCAGTCACGCACCACCGTGTCGAAGACCTGCTTCAAATACGCGCGGAATTCCTCGTTGTAGATGTCCAGCCCGTAAAAGCCGGACCAGTTGCAGCCACCCGGCTGTGGTTCATCGTTTTCGTCGCGCAGCAGCCAGTCCGGATGCTCCTTGACCAGGATAGACTTCTTCTCCGCCGCGAAGGGAGCGAGCCAGATGCCGGGCATCATGCCGGCTTTCCGGATGGAATCGGCGGCGGCCTTCATGCCGTGGGGGAAGCGCTCGTTCTGAACCAGCCAGTCGCCCACCGCGTTTTCGTAGCCGTCGTCGATCTGGAACACGTCGGGCAGCTTCTTTGAGCCCGCAAAGCCCTTGAGGTCGGCGGCGATGGATTCCTCGCTGATGTTCTCATAGAGGTTGTACCAGCTCGTATACCCGGTCAGGCGCTTGCCCTTTGCCGGGGTAATGTTCAAGAGACGGAAGTACTCATCGAAAACCTCGTCCTCCGCGCCTCTGAGGATCACGAGATCAAAGGCCGTGTAGTCCCCGGTGAAGTGATGGCCGGCGCAGTCCTTTTCAAGCAGGATGAGATTATCGACCGCGTCAAAGCGGATCACGGTGAAGCCGCTCTCCTCCGCAAGGGAGCCGAAGAGGATAAACTCCTCCCCCCGGCGCACATAGCCGTAAGTAAAGCCGTGCTGATGCCCGGGGCCGCCGTACCGGGCAAAGCGGTTATCGCCGTAGCGGTCGAGACTGTACTTCTCCACAAGCTTTTTGGGAATGCGGTTCAAACTGTGCATTTTTTCGCGGATTCCGCGCTCGCGGCTGTCGGTCCAGGACTGGTAGCCGTTGAGGTAGAGCATATCGTGCTTTTCAAAGGGGAAATCGAAGCTTGCGCTGACGTGGCGGAGTACGGACTCTCCTTCACTGCGCAGACGGAGAGTGAAGCGTGCGTCGCTGTTTTCAATCTCCCAGCTTACATGGCCGCACTGACCGTCCTCGCTGACCCCGACATAGAAATCGTCGGTGTTCAGCTGAATGTTTTCAAGCCTCATGCTTCCTTCCCCTTCAGCTGCTCAATGCGGGAGAGGATCATCTTTTCATTGTAGAGCAGGAACAGGCAGGCGCCGATCATGCAGGTGACGAAGGCCACGACGGCGGTGGCGCGGTAGCTGCCCTTGGTGCCCGCGACGGTCATGGAGGTGAACACCACCATGGCGAGGGCCTGGCCCATCTTGAAGGCGAAGGTGCGGGCGGCGAAGAACATGCCGCTGCGGTCCTCGCCGGTCTCGAG
>JBGUQD010000213.1:0-14889 GCA_045130755.1 Candidatus Limivicinus sp.
TAGCTTAAAGTGTCCTTTGTGTCCTCCGGCCTAAATCCCTTGCCAATATTTACGCCTCACATTGTTTTTTCGGCTCTGCGTACTGAACATAATCGGCTGGGACAGTATTCTGTCTGTAGCCGTCTCTGCTTCGACTCGCACATATTGTAAAAGGTGATCCGTGTTCACAGAAGCAGATGTCACATTGTCGGTTTCCGAAATGGCGATCCCGTCTCCGACAAATTTGATAGTTGCCGTTTCGTTAGTCGATGCTGTCAGTGTACCGCCCTCAAGCGCTATGCTTGTGAATTTCAAATCTGTATTGGCGTACTTGCAGTACATGTTGCCGTTTCTGAATGCTTTCAAGCATTCGTGCTGAGTCGACTCCGGCACGACAAGAACATTTCGTCCATACCACGTTGCGTGCGATTTGTGGTAATGGTCAGGGACTGCAAACCCCCAGCATCTGCGGCCCGTGCTCAAAATGTAATCCCAAAGGACAGTGTCATATCTATTGGTATTAAAAATCTCGATTCCAAGCACTCTCTCGTCGAGGTCAAGGAGATAACAAAATATGTCCATTGAGAACAAATTCTGTTCATAAGTCCATGTCGGATGATTTAATGTCAAGCCACCGCCATCCGAGTAAAGAAGCTGGGAGGTCGCCTCTGCTATCAGGGTCTCAACCCTTCCCCCGGCGAATCCTGTGGGGCTTTCGCCGCGCGGTTTTCCCGAACTGAACATTGACCCAAGAGAGTTCATGTGGACAGAGTTTCCAGTTCGCCCGTAAACAGCTAAATTATGGTGTTCAGCGTTTGGAACTTCAATGATATCTGCTGGGACTGTGCCGCCTATGTCTGCAACATAGTCCGAAAGCGGATACATTGGGACTGACGGGTAATAGTTTGAGATTGCAAAGCACCGAACGCCGCCATTGTAGAGATTGTCAAAATGCTGTTTCGTTGTCGTAGAGACGTTTGAATCCATGACATGATCGTGTGTTGTCGTGATGATCTGGCTGTCATTAAACCAATCTACATTAGCATATGGGTTGATCATAACTTATCGCTTTCCGACGATTGTCATATACAACGCCCCGGATGTCGGCGCGGTCGAGCACTCATAGCGGACTTTTACATTTTTGAGGTACTGCAAAAACGGGAATTCCTCCGGCGTTATCATCCTTGAGCCGGAATTCGCTGGGATAGTGAAGCCGATATTCGAGCCGCCATAATTTTTGAGGTACGTAGTGCTTTCCGCTGAATAGTCTCTGCCGAAGATGATAGAAACGGGCTGGTTGTGGGAGTTATATACTCTCAAGCTGATAGTCGCATATTCTCCGACATCCACCCGGTCAGACCACGCACCCTCTGTTCCCCGAATCTGCACATTTGAAACGAATTGAATTTCGTCTGTTACCCACTTATGCGTAACGTCTGCTCTGCCATCTGCATCTGTTCGGAAACTCTTGGGCAGTCCGTTTTCGTCCGTTCCAGCTACTTTTAACATGCTCATTTCGTATACCCCCTTAAACAAGTGCCTGACGAATCATGTCAATAATCTCGTCATTGCTTATCGTTGCCTTGACCAATCCAACTGCGATACAGGACGCAGGTGGGATCGTTGAATGTGTGCCAAACCGAACGAAGACCGCACCTTCGGGGATTGATGTGGCTGCCAGCCTTTTGGAAGTTGAATAAACAGCGCTAATAAAGACTTTGTCAGAGTTATAAAACGCTACCCTTGCTCTGCCAGCTGCTGTATAAGCATACGTCCCAATAAGCTCGATATCGTCTGGCAGCAGAATAAAATCGGTCGCCGAGTAATTGGAGCCGGAGCTATAAGTATCTTCGCCAGTTGACGTACTTATTTCCGTTTTCGCTAATGTGAATATATTTGGTGCGTCGAAATCGTAGCTATAGAGATCAGGCTCGAAATGAATCAAAGTGCGAAGATAATTCGCCTTTTCTGCGGCAGAAAGATTGAAGCTGGCTTGTAACACCTGACTGGCACTTCCGCCGCCCCTTCTCAGCCTAAAAAAAGCAGAGCCGTCTGGGATTGTGGTTTCAATGAGATTATAGCCATTTTGAGTTGCCGAACCTATAGGGGATTTAGCGTTGTTATAAAACACGATTGCCCTTGAGGACGAATATCCATTCCCATTATGCGTTATTTTACCATCCAACGTCTCAGGCAAAGGGATTAACCCACTAACATAATCGGTGTCCAACTGACTCTCAGGAGAACTGAAGGTTACTACCAAATCACTTGATAAAGTTGCATACTTGATGGGCTTCAAGATATGCTCGTCAAGGGTAAATGTATTGCTGCCTACGGCACTCTTTAAGTCTGCGACATCCTCTGTCAGTTCGCCGATCCCGGCGAGATAGGCATTGAACTCCTGCTCCGTGCCGGTGAAGCCAGCCTGCTGGGCTGCGGCATATGCGCTCATGCCGTCTTCGCCCTTGATGTTGACCGGATCAGGATTTTGCTTGCCGCCGTCGTTCGTCCAGCTGAGGACGCCGGCAGCGCTGACGTGCGGGAAATAGGTCACGCCGTCCTTGCCGCGGATCCCGCCGTCCATGTAAAAAGTGCCATTGTCACAGAAGAACCCAAACTCGTTGTAGCAGTCGCTCATCAGCTCATCACCTCCAGATTCAGGCTGTCATAGACCGGGAGCGTCCAAACCTTAGACGCCGGCGCGTCGGTCGCGTTTTTGTAGCACCGGATCTGCACGTAGGCCATAGGGCCCTTGACCGTGCCCATGGGCGAGCCGGCAGTGGGGGCAAACCGCAGCGTCTCCGCCTGCGTCAGCACCAGCTCGACGCTGTCCTCGCCCACGGTGAAGCCCGCGTCGCCTTTCTGCTTTTCGACCACGATCTGCTGGTTCTGGGCGAAGCTTACGCGGATCTTGGAATATTCCGACGGCGCCAGCGGCGTCCTGATTTTGGCCGTAAATGTACCGGCCCTCTGTATTGCTGCCATGTTGTCCTCCTCTCAGTGGATCGGGGCCAGAATCACATAGGTCCCGGAGATCTTGGTCACGAGCACGCGGGTGCCGGCCGAGAGGCCTTGATTGGTCGCGCGCTTGTAACGCTTTGTGGACGGCGTATCCGTCCCGTCAAAGATCAGTGTTATGCCGGTGCTGTCGGCATTCGCCACGGTTGCCAGGAGCAGCTTCACGTCCTGTGCGGACTCCCCTTGGACGTCGATGTCAAGATCATCGCTAATCAAGGTTGATCACCACCCTTTGCAATGTGTGCTGCATGATCCCGCCGACGCCCAGAGACATCGTCCAGGCCTTTTCGACGCAGAGCGCGTTGACACCTTCAAACCGGAGTGCGGTGACGTCTGCCATGCCAAAGCCGGGGAGAAGCCCCGTCTGCACGCGGATGGTTTCGCCGCCGATCATGCTTTCATTGCAGATTCGCGCGGTATAGGCATCAAGCGCCGCCTGACTCTCGATATTGTCCACCTGGATTCTTTTCATGATCCGCCGTCCCCGCCGTTGGATCGACAGCGGACTCTGCGGGTTCGTGTTCTCCGCTTTCGAGACCAGCGGGCCGCTCTTGTCAGGGTTCGAGCAAACACACAAAAATACATTGGGAACACGGTATATGTCCGTCTCCCTGCTGATCTGCGGCAGCAGCATGGACTGGACGTTGCTCTCATCGAGTACGTGCTTGAGCCGTGATGCGCTGGGCACCGTCACCGGCTCCAGCACGGCCGCGCCCTGCGGATTAAACCACAGGGGGTTGTAGTTGATCTCCCCCAGCAGCTGGTTGACGATCTCAAGGAAACTGGTGCCGATGTCCCAGTCCTCTCTGTCCTCCGTGAAAACGGCTTCCGACGGCGTGGCCATCACCGTGTCAATCCCGCAGGAGACCAGCAAACGCTGAATCTCCTGCACATAGTTGGCACCCGCTGCCAGATGGAGGATGTCCTCCGTCGTGACGTCCTGCACGCGCCAGCACCGGTCATATGCCTCGATGTGCAGCGATGCAGTCGTGGCCGTTTTTTTGGGGGTCACAGTTGCCGGCATAAGCACCGCCAGCGGGTACTCCACGCCGTCGAGGATCAGCACAGGCTGGATCTCATCGCGCAGCCAGTCCGCCAGCTCGTTCGGGGCAAAGTCCCCGGACAGCGACATCTTGATCGCCGCGCTGTTGTCACAGCGGAGCTGAGGCATCCCGATAGCGTAGAGCTTGCCGAAGTCCGCGCCGTTGCGGCGGATGATGTACTGAATCTCAATCTCCCGTTTCATCGATAAAGTCCTCCCAGTGAATCCGCTGGATGCTGAAGCTGTACCCCACGTAGAACTGCCGGCGGACACGCTGCAGTTGAGCCAGGCACCCGACGATGATCCCGTCGCAGGTTTTCAGAATGATGATCTCGCCGCGGAGCTGCTCGAAGGTCTTGGCCGCGTCGTCGCAGACGAAGGCGGCGTCGAAGGTGGTTGTCTCATCGCAGAAGGCGGAGATCTCCAGCACCGGGTAGACCGCACCGACGATATGGCGCAGGCTTATGCTGCGGCTGTAAGCCGTCGACTGTATCCTGTTGGCATTTTCGCTGAGATCGAGCTCCACCCAAGGCCCGTCCGGGAATTTTGCGATCTGCGGCTTGCAGACGTGCAGTTCGCCGGTGACTGTGTTTGATTTCGTGTAGTAGCCGCCCGGGAGTTTCTCCAGCACGTGCCAGCTGTGCAGCCCGATCGCGAGCCGGTCCGTATAGCTGAGGCTCGCGGTTTTTGCGATCCGATCGCCGTCGCGGTATACGTAAGTCTCATCCAGCGTGTCCGCCGACTCCCATCTCAGGGCGGCGTCTCCATAAAAGACCCCGCGGAGTCGGATATCTGCGCCCGGCTGGTTATCGACAGAAAACACGACCTGCCCGGCCTCGGACCAGAGACCGTATGCTCCCTGGATCGCCACGCTGGCCGTGTGCTGCCCGTCTTCCAGCGGCTCGTCCAGGGTAAAGCTCTTCTCCGTTCCGAAAAACGGCCCGTATGTCGTCCCGTCCACCGTGACTCGCCAGGCCTCCTGCCCGGAGATCTGCCAGCTGATCGTCGCGTATGGGACCGCGTCGACCGATACCGAAGGTGTAGCAGGCGCCCCGTAGCTGATAAAGGTCACGACGGCAGACCAGGGGCCGGCCTCGTTGTTGTGGTTGTAGTTGCGGACGCGCCAATAGATCGTGCCGGCGGGGAATGTGTTGGCAGGTGCAGTGTAGATCATGATGCTGCTCGACACAGTGGCCAGATCCGTCCATGTCACATTGTCGGCGCTCCACTGGACGTCTGACCTCGTCGGGCGAGTTCCCGTGTCGCTTGAGTATGTCCAGGTAAAGACGATCGGCCGGTTGTTTTCGTGGATCTCACCGACAGGCTGCTCAGCCGCGGCGTACATGGGAGAATCTACGGTAGAAAACTGAGCCGCCGCGCTCCAGGGGCCTGCCTCGCCGTCGACGTTATATGCACGGACGCGCCAGTAGTAGGTGCCGGTGCCAAAGGTGTTCGCAGGTGCTCTGAAACTTTGAGATTCGCCGCTCACGGCGCCGAGCGTTGACCAGGTCGTGCCGTCTGAGCTGCGCTGCAGATCTGCGCCGGTTTGTCTTGTAATCCCGTGGGCGTTTTGATTCGTCCACATAAACAGAGATTGCGCCAGCGGATCCACAAACGCGCCGTTGGTCGGAGACGAGGGCGTCGCGGTCAGCTCTCCGACGCTCATGTCGTTGGTATAAGTCGGAGACGTCAGCGTATCTCCCAGATCATCGACGACCACGATCCTCCACTCAAGCGTTGTTCCGTCAAAAGTCCCACCCGGAATCGTCACTTCGTTCGTCTCTCCGGAGACGGGCACGCTGTTCCACGCGCTGGCGCCGTCCACACGCCATTGGAACTCCGCAGACTGCTGGATTGGATCCGCGACGCAGTAGGCTGTCTCTGCTTTCGAGATCTTCCACGAGAAATCGTTATCAATGAATCGGTCGACGAAGCCGGAGGTGTGCTTCTGGCCCTTCGGTTGGTATAAGACCTTGGCGGTATCGTCATACTGGACTGTCAGCGTTGGCTTCTGGCTCGCGGTTCTCGTGTTGAGGAACAGCTGGTCAGTAGACGTATGCTCACGCACGCCTTCAATCATGATACAGGATGTTTGCAGGATCTTGCTCGCGGTCGCGTCATTCCCGGAAGAAGGGCTATCCGGGAAAGCGCACGGTGAAGTCGGCGAGTAACCGCCTGTTTTTGTCCACAGAACATTCGTAGCGCCAATACTTTTAGGGCTCACCGTACTGTTGTAAACGACACTGTTCCATGTGGCGGTGGTCTCGTCGAAATCGCCGCATGTCGACACGCTGACGATCGAGCCATAAATTGTAGATGAGGTTATTACGGCTCTGTAGTAGTCGCGCGCGGTTGCTGAATACAGCTTATTGCGACGCAGATTTTGAGGAAATGCCTCGAACTTGAGGCAAAGCGCGCGCCGTGGGTTCGGGACCATGTCGTAAGATGTTGCCCCATGGTAGTTATTGCTCGGGTTTTGGGAGTCGATCATCGCGCTGCCTATACAGGCCAAAGTGAGGGTTGCAGTTGCCATTTACGCCATCCTCCTCCTGACCCGCAGGCCCGAAAACTCGCCGCTGATCTGCTCCAGCAGCTGCACGTTGCGCTCCAGCAGCGCCTCCATCCGGCTGGTATCGGTGCCGATGGTGACGCCGCCCGCCATCTCCCGGCTTTCCTGGTTAGAGTAGATCTTCGATCCTTGCGGTAGCCATACCTTTTCCGGCCCGCCTTCGCCGACCCAGGTCCATCCGCCTTTCCAGTTGTCCGTTCCGGCGGCATTGTATCCAGCTTTTTTCAAGAGTAGTTGGATTTCTTCTTCTGACATGTGCCCATAAGAGTAAGCAGAGTCTCCCGGCACAAAGCTGCCCAAGTAAAACTCACTTGTGACTTTTCCCGTGGCTTTGTCGATGTTATTTATATTGTCAGGAGTAATAATTGTTCCGCCGGCAGTTACCCAGGCTTGAACATCTGATTTCCACGTCGCTCCTGCAACGTCAGATCCTAATCCGTCGTAACCTACCATTTCATTTTTTGTTATACCGAGGAGATTTGCTGTCCCTGCTAAAATCTTGTTGAAGAATTCTAATTTCTTCCCTGCTGATTCTATTGGTTTTAACCAATCCGGGATCTTGTCTGCTATCGCTGTTGCAGTTTGAAATAGATTTGCACCATGCTCAACGATTGTTGCAAGATTTTCAATGAGTCCTGAGTCTATTACCGCATCGCCCAGTTTTTTTGTTGCATCTGCAAACGCGTACATAGAGGCTATTGACGCCGGTGCCCACTCCGCTGCGATTTTTTTCTTTTCTGCATCGATAGTGTCTGTAAGGTTCTGGTGAGCGTCGTCCACCTCGCCCAGAATCTTGATCTGGTCTTCCGTAAGCACCACGCCGTTTTCCTTGGCCTGGTCCATATATTCCTGCAGGGCTTCCGTACCGGCGTCGATAAGGGGCTTTAATTCGCTGTAGCTTTTCCCGAAAAGGTCATTTGCGATGGTGTCCCGCTCGGTTGCGTTCTCTATCTCGCCGAGGGAATCGATCACGTCCTTGAAGGTCTCCCAATTGGAGCGCAGCGTACCGTCCGCGTTAGTGACAGATACGTCAAGGGCATCAAAGGCGGCGCTCTGTGCCTCCGCCCCCTCGCGGGCTTTGTCCATGCTGGCGGTAAGTTTGACAAGGCTCTGGTCGATCCCCTCAAAATCGAGATATTTGGAGGCGTTGTCGAGCCCCTGCAAAAGATCTGTGCTTAACCCTGTCTTGGCCGAACGCGTGATCAGATCGTCGGCCCACTCTCCGGCCTCCAGCGTCATCTGATGCAGCTCGGACACTGCCTCCATCAGCACCGCCACGCCGGCGGCTGCCGCCGACATGGCGGCGACTGTACCGACGGAAAGCCCCTCCATGCCGTTCAGGGCGTTTTTTGCGGATTCCGGAAGATGGACGCCGAGCTTCCCTGCCACGCTGTCAAGGGTGTCGCCCAGCCCGGTCATCTGCTTCTGGTTTTCCTGTGAGGCCTCCCCTTGCTTATCGAGGGCTTTTGTATTCTCTTCAACTGCCCGGGTATACTTGGCTTCCTGTTCAGTCGCATTAAAATATGCCTGCTTCCATTTAAGGGTTTCGCGGCTGTTTTCGCCCGTTGCTGCCAAGGACTTCTCCATCATTTCCTTGACAAGGCGTGTCCGCTCGCGGGCATTGTCAAGCTGGAGATTGAGCAGATCCGTCGTGGCCGCCGCCTTTTCTTCGGCGCTGGCGTTGTCCGAAAAGGTGGCCGTGAGGGCGCGCATCTCCGCGTCCAGCGTCTTGCCCTGCTGAATGATGTTGCTGATTTGCTGGCGGTATTCGGCTTCGCCGTCTACCTGGATTCTCGGCCCGATCGATACCGGCACTCAGTCCACCTCCATTTGCTGCAAAAAACTCATCGGCGCGGCCTTCGGTTTCGGCGCGGCGCCGTTATAGATGTTGAGGCAAGCGATCAGATCCTGCATCTCGCCGACGCGGGTTGTCATGATCTCCTGCCTCCCCATGTTCAAAAATTTCTGTCCGTAAAAGATGTACCACGCGGCGTTCAGCTCAATGAACCTTCCGTCGGTGCGTCCGTTTTTTTTTCGGCCTCGTCGGTCTCCACCGTCCGACCGCAGTCGCGAGCCATCACACGGTCACACTCAGCGAGCAGCTCGTTGAGCTCCTTGATGGTCAGCATCTCGATCTCCTCCATGGTGAGGGGCTGCTGCGTATACTCCCGGCCTTCGGCCTTTGCCTTCATGCTCTCGGCCTTTTCGTGCCACTCGGAGAGGATGAGGGGGATCTTCGCGGCTACAGCGGTCTGCTGCGGGTTCGGCTCATTCTTCAGATCGGCGATCTGCTTCTGCGCGCCGACTGTGTAGCGCAGGCCGTACTCTTTACCCAGGATCTTCATGCGTTGCCTCCGATCAGGGGCAATGTCTGCACCGCTTCGCCGCCGAGAGCCACGCGGCAGGCGTTGTATGCCTTGAGCTCTGTGTCAAGCGGCTCGGAAAACCACTTCCAGGCGTGCTTGGCGGTGTCGTCAATCAGGATCTGCGCCGAGAGGCTGGTGGTCTGCCAGTCGATCTCCTGGCCCTCGGTAGTGGCGGGCACGTCGAACTGGTTAAACTGCAGCTTGGTGTAGATAAAGGCGATGTAGTATACGTTGCCGTTGGACTGCACCTGCACCACCACGCCGAGACTCACATACGGCACGTCCTGGTCCTCGTCGTAGGTGTAGAACTCCACGTTGTTGCCCTGACCGATGGTGACGGTCTCGGTCGAGGTCTCGGGGATGCCCATGATCATCTTTTCCGACGCCACGCGCAGGCCGTCCACCCCGACGCCAAGGGTTCCGGTGCGGAAGTGGGGCTTGCCCCGCTCCGCGGCGCGGTTGTTGAGATACAGAATGTTGTCGGCATTTGCGACGGTGATCTGCGGGTTGAGATTCACGCCGCGCGCCAGATCGCGCACCCCCGTGTGCGTCACGACGCCGTTTGCGGCGGAGTAACGGGCTACCTGCGGGTACGAAAAGCCGGTTACTACCTGGCCGCTCGCCAGTTTGCTCTCATCCATTAGAATTTCCTCCTAAGATTTCTTTCATTTTTTTGTCCGCCGCGATTTCCATTTCTGTCAGCGCCGCCCCTTGCACGCTCTTGATGGTCGGGCGGACAAACGGTTGCTTCAGCATGGCGCTGGACCCGGATTCGCAGGCGCGTGCAATGAGCTGGTTCGGCTGTCCCTGTGGCCAGCGTTCGGTTTTTACGTCGTTATAGCCGTCAAAACCTACCTTTGCAGAAAAGACGCCGTATTTGTCGTCTATAGGCGTAATGCCCAGACTGTTCACAAGGCCGATCTTCTGGGACACGCTGATCTTTCCGGGTTTTCCTGCCTGCCAGTTTGCCATGGCCTGCGCATCGTTTACGGTATCAAGGCCCTGCGTTGACTGCTTGATTGCGTCGGCCACGACCTTGGCGCCGGCATAAACGGCAGCCTTGCAAACCGGTGCGGTGGCCTCCCCTGCCTTGCGCAATTCGGTGAGCCAGGCATCCATCCCCTTCATCTCGATCTTAGCCATAGACCCCCCAGACCCATTCATAGTGGAAAAAGCCGGTGTCCTCTTCATACTGCGTGGAGTTATGCCTCCAGGTGATGCCCTCTGCGGCGTCCAGCTCCCGCTCGAACTGCGCCTTCCACGGGTCAAACTCGATCTTGGTAAACAGATCCGTTGTGCCGGTCTGGCCCCGCTCGGCGTGCCTGCCGTTGAGCACCAGATCGTCGCCGCCTTCCTCCTGCCAGACAAAATATCGGTCGGAGTTGAGGCGCTTTGCGTGGCTTACCTGATCGGTGACAGCGGTGTGGACCGCGATAATTCTTTCCTCCCAGCTCATTCCCCCGCCCCCTGTCTGTAGGCTGCCAGCGTCAAATCAAGGCTCGGTGGGTAAACATCCGGCACCGTCTGTACCAGATCGATGCGATATTCCTTCAGATCCTCGGTGACCACCTTGTCCCGGTTGGTGATCTCCTGTGCCGGCTGCGGCACCCGGAGCACCCGCTGCACACGGCTCTGGTTTTGTTTTGCCTGGTAATAACGGTACAGGCCCACCTTGCGCTGCGCATATGGGAGACTCACCACCTTGGTGAGTTTTTCCTGCGGGAGGTGTCCCGGCTGCGCTTCGTCGGTGACGCGGTAGACGGTGAGCATGCCGTCGTTAAAATCCTGTGTGACCTTATGCTCCGGTCTTCTCGGAGGCTTCCACGGCTGCGGCATAGTTGCGCACCCCTTTCTTGTTCTGCGCAGCGAGGATCAGAGCCTGGTAGTTGTTCTCGAACACGTCCAGCGCGTCGTCGCGGGCATATCGGACGTACTCCTTCAAAAGGGTGCGGGGATAGCCGGGGGTTGTGTAGTCCCCGGCCTCCCCCAGCTTGTCGTCCAGGTAGGCCGCGCCGTCCTCGATAAATCCCAGGATGAGCCGGTCCGTCTGCTCATCGTTCCAGGTGACCCGCAGATAGGTTTTTATCTCGGGCAGCAGCGCTTCCGCGTCGAACGTCACGTCCTCGCTCATCAGGACTTGGTGACGGTGACCGTGTAGGTCTTGGTGGTGCTGCCGTCCTCGGCGGTGACGGTGATGGTCACGGTGTTCGCGCCGGTTGCCCACTCGGCGGCGGTGCCGTTGGCGATCTTCTTGTCACCGACGGTGATCTCCACATCCGCGCTCGCGTCATTCGCAATCGCGGTGATGGTGTTGGAGGCGTTGGTGGTCGCCGCGGTGTAGGAGGTGGTATTGGGCGCGAAGGCGGGCGTCAGAGTCAGCGCGCCGAGGCGCAGGCTGTTCAGCGTGGCGTCGGTGGACGGGGTGCGCTGCTCCACCATGGTCACCTTGTAGGAGATCGGCTCCAGATCGGAGATGTCCAGGAGCAGGAAGGCGTTGTTGTCCATGGCCGTGCCGTTCGCGTGGCCCTTGATGAGGTACACGCGCTTGTCCTCGAGGAACTGATACTCGTCGGAGTACTCGATACGGCCCTCTCTGGTGCTGCCCGCGAGCAGCAGATAGCGGTAGCCGAGGCCGATGATCGCCTCGCCCATCGGCACCGCGAGGCTCTGGATGATGTCGATTGGCCACGGCAGCACGTTATTGCGGAAGGTGCCGTCCGGCGCCATGATGGTGGTCGCCGGCATGATGCGGCGGAAATAGTCCTGCGGATTGACCAGCAGGATCACGTCCTGCACACGTCTGGGCTTGCCGTTGGGGTCGACGGCGAGCGTGCCCAGCAGGTTGCCGATGGTCTTGACGCTCAGGTCGTTGACCTTGATTTTTGACTTGCGCGGGTAAACGCCGTCGGTGACAGTGGTGCCAGGGCCGACCTGGCGGTCCATGCCGATGGGCATGTCCTTGCCGGAGCCGGTGACCACGCCCTCCTCCATGCCGTTGGCAAAGGCCTCAAGCAGGACCTGGCGGACAAACTCATCCAGCCAGATCGGGCCAAACTCCAGCATGTCCTTGCAGACAGGCAGGAAAGCGCTCAGCTTGTCGAGCGTGGCGTCCATCTTTTCAAAGCCGCTCAGCAGCTCCTTGACGATCTCGCTGCACAGTTCGCCCCATGCGGCGGTCTGATAGCCGTTTTTGTTGACGATGATCTTCGCCACAGCCCCGCTCGGAATGAAGTTCAGGCGGCGCAGCAGCGGGTGCTCGGTGCGCAGCTCATCGAAAACGCGGTTGATAGTGGTGTCCGGCAGAACGAGATTCACGTCGTTGAGGGCCTGGCGCGGGTTCTTGCTCTTGATGCACTCGCCGAATTTCTGATAGAAGGCCTTCTCTTCAGCCGTCAGGGGCTTGAGACCGCGGGCCATGAGCACCTGGTCGTCCTCGTCGCCCTTGATGTCGGCGTACTTCTGTTCGATCTCTTCCTTGATGTCAAGGCCGATGCGCTGGGTCAGCTCCTCGAAATACTTGACAAAGGCCTCGGTGTCGTTTTCCTTGGCCGCCTTGTGCAAGGACTGGCGGATCTGCTCACGATCGCGCACATTTTCCTTCAGGTCATTGCTCAGCATGTCTTTGTTCATTTTCATCCTCCTAAAAATTTGTTGATTAATTCATTTCGCAAAGCGCCACCATGAGGTTCATGCCCGCCTTGCCCGCTCCGGCGTCTCCGCCGTCCGCTTCCCTGCCGTCCTCCGCTGCGCTCTGCGCACTCTGCTGCGTGATCTCGGCTGTGTCCGGGCTC
Source organism: Candidatus Limivicinus sp. (assembly GCA_045130755.1). GTDB lineage: Bacteria > Bacillota > Clostridia > Oscillospirales > Oscillospiraceae > Limivicinus. Next base: position 12,766 of record JBGUQD010000213.1, read on the forward strand.
CCGGACTTGTTGGTGTGTGCTTTCTCCTGCGCCCGTTTTTCGGCCTCCTGGAGCGCCTTTTCGGCGGCCTCGGCCCGCTGCTCCGCCTGCCTTATGCGGGCGGCCAGCTTGTCAAAGCCCATAGCGCGGGCTGCCAGCATCACGGCGCTGCCACGCTGCTGCGGGGCGTCCTCGCCGCTCTCGGGATCTGTGCTCACCTCGTCGGCGATCCGGTCCGCAAGCCCCAGCTCCACACACTCGCGGGCGGGAAGCCAGGTCTCCGCGTCCATCATCTCCACAAGACGCTCCCGGCTGAGCTTGTCCCCGGCTTTCTGCAGGTATGCCTCACGTCCGGTGGAGTTGATGACGTCCAGGTCGTCGGCGGCCTTGCGCAGCTGCGTAGGATTGCCGAAAACGCGCATGCTCATGTTGTGGACCATCATCAGGGTGTTCGCTGGCATGACGATTTCGTCGCCCGCCATGGCGATCACCGAAGCGATGGAAGCGGCAAAGCCGTCCACATACACGGTCTTATGTGCCGGGTGCCGCCTGAGCTGGTTGTAGATCGCGGTGCCCTCGACCACGTCGCCGCCCAGGCTGTTGATGTAGATCTCAATTTCTGTGGCGTTCGGGTACTTCGCCAGCACCTCCCGGAAATGCTGGGCCGAGGTTTCGGATTCGATCACCTCCTCCGTCCACCAGTTATATTCGTTCGGCTCTACGTAGCTGTAGATGTACAGCTGCAGCACGTCATCCCGCCCGGCCTCCTGCCGGAGCTCCCAGAAGCCGGTCTTGCCTGCGCTGCCGGCAATGGGGTTTGATTTTTCAGGCATTGCCTGTGCCTCCCTCCTGGGCCTCCATCTCGGCGGCCCCGAAATTTTTGGTTACAAAGTGCTGATTGGCCCAGTCTTCGTCGATGGTCTCGCCGCCGATCGCGCGCTGGATGTCGTTGTAGCTCCAGCCGGAGCCCATCAGCTTTTCGATGTTTGCCGCCATGTCAAAAAGATCAAAGTGATTGATGGCGGCGCTCGTCATCCGGACATAGTTTCCGGACTCCCAGTTTTCGCGCCCGTAGCGCTTGCGGTTTACCTCCTGGTTGAACTGGTCACAGATCGGGTCTACCGTGCGTGTGAGTGTGCGCTTCATGGCGTCCCCTGTTGCCTCCACCTTCCCGTTGATGAGGACTGCGTCGATGCCGAGGCCGGTTGCCGTGAAGAGCAGGATGTCGTCGATCATGGCGCGAATGTCGCGGGTGTCCTTCTGGGCGCTGGAGCCCGCGTCCTTGCCGAGGTTGACGAAGTCATATCCGTCAAACTCCGGCAGGATCGCGCTGCCCGCCTGGATAAACGGTTTGATCTGCGCCTCCAGCATCTGTTGGAAGTTGTTCAGCCATCCGTCCTGAGTGCTGGCCATTTGATTGACATGCACCTTCCAGTGCTGCCCGTTCTGCCAGCCGTAGGCGTTCATCGCAGCTTGTACAAGACGCATGTAGCTTGCCGTGATGCCGTTGATCACCGGCTTGAGGTTCCGGTGATTCAGGGTCAGGTGCAGCACCTCGTTTTCGTAAAACATCTTTGAATACTGCATATCCCCGACCACGACACCCTGATACTCGTTTTGCCTGTCCGGCCAGTGCTCCGGCGTGATCCAGTCGTCGGCCACGACAAAGGCGTCCTGTCCGTCCCGTCGGCGGGTTCTGATGATCAAAACCTCGTTTTCCTCGTAGAGCTTGGCGACCGCCTTGTGCCAGAAGGTCGCGGCGTTCTGGTTCACGTTCGGTTCTACGTTCCAAAGCCAGTACTCTTTTTCGCGTTTCTCCTCGCGGTTCACGTACGTGCGGATTTCACATCGACCCACCAGTGCCGCAATATAGTGGACACAGCTCCAAAAGCAGAGCTCGCGGATCTGAAACTCCTGGAGCGCCTTTGTCACGTCCTCATCGCAGGTCACGTCCTTGACTTCCTTGATGACGCCTGTCCCGCTCTCGGGCTTTTTCGTTCGGAAAATGCTCAGCCCCACAAGGGCCTCACTCCTTTCTGTGCAGAAAGCAAAAAGCGCCGACAAGGCACAGGCATTTGCTGTGTCTCATCGGCGCTGGCCCTCAAAGGGGCGCGGGCTCATGCACTCTATTTTTTGCCTCCACGG
>JBGUQD010000214.1:0-26116 GCA_045130755.1 Candidatus Limivicinus sp.
CAAATCAATTCTTCAAACGTGATATTGTTCACAACTTTACCCCACCAATTCTATATTCATTTCCTGCAAGATCGCCTCATACCCATCCCCGAAAACCTCATAGAACCTTCCCAGCCCGCCCTTGCGGTCAAAGGGATCAAGTTCCAGATCATCGGTCGTGATGCTGAGGGATGACGCAATATGGTCGCGCACCAGGCGCAGCCACTCCATCTGCTCGTCCGTGAAGTGGACAGCGCCCGCGTTGCGGCGCAGCGTCCACTTCTGGAAGTTGGCATTTACCCGGTCGGCAAAGGGCGTGAGGCTGTCCGCCTTGCCCATTTCAAAACGGATCATGCACACCAGATCGGCGAGCTGCGCCGCCTTCCCACGCTTGACTTGCTCCGGCTTTTTGATCGCGTAGCAGTCCCAAAGCCGCTCCACAGTCACATGCTCGGCTTTCAGCTTCTCATACAGAGCGCGCAGCTTCTCAAGCGCGAGCGGGCGATCCTTGTAGCGTATATCGTAGAGGATATTCAGGGCGATGATCTCGTCCTTGTGTTGCTCGATAAAGGCCCGGAACGTGTCAATGATCCGATCCGCGTTTGCCTGCTTGTCTTCGGCAAAACCGGAATAGAGAACCGTGTCCAGATTGACGCTGTCAATAACCTGCTCATGGCTGCGGCGCACCGCTTCAATGTAATCCCGGGCATCCGGGTCAAAGAAGGGCTTGACTGCCTCACCGATCAGATTCTTCTTTGCAATCTCCAGCCGCTCCTGCTCTTCCGGCGTCAGTTCATGCTCATCGTCCAGCAACACGCTGGCGCTGGCGGCAATCACGTCCTCATCAAAGGCATCAAGCAGACTTTGCGCCAGCGCACTGGCCGTTGTGCCGAGCTTTTCCTTGAACGCTCTGTGCTCCTGCGGCGTCATTTTGCTGGACAGCCGGATAATGCGGTTTGCCAGTGAAGTCAAGGTGTCTGCATCCTTTGCCCCCATAGCGACGGTAAGCATCAGTTCTTTCATACTGACGGTCGGCTTGCGCTCCAGCGGGCGAGTATCGGTCTTTTTCGAGCTCGTGACACCGACAGCGTCCACGATCACAAAATGATCTTTATTTTCCGTGGCGTCCGGGGTAACAGTCTGAAGCTCATCCTTGCTGAGCGCGCGAGTCCCGCGGCCTTTCATCTGCTCAAAATAGTTCCGACTGCGCACATCGCGCATGAAGATCAGGCACTCAATGGGTTTAACGTCTGTTCCGGTGGCGATCATATCCACCGTGACGGCAATACGCGGATAGTAGCTGTTGCGGAAAGCGTTCAGCGTATCCTGCGGGTCGATATCTCCGCCTTTTTCATCGCGCTCATGATGATAAGTAACTTTACGGCAGAACTCGTTGCCCTCGCCAAATTCCTCCCGCACGATCTGAATGATGTCGTCCGCGTGGCTGTCTGTCTTGGCAAAGATCAGCGTTTTTGGTACGACCGTGCGATAGGGGAACAGCTCTGTGAACAGGCTGTCGCGGAAACGGCAGATCACAGCACGTATCTGGCTCGGATTCACTACGTCCCGATCCAGGTTGCGGGAGGCATAGGTCAGATCATCATCCATCTGCTTCCATCGTTTGGCACGGGAAAGACGGTCCCGACACTCGATCTGCTGCTTGAGAATCGTCGCTCCGTTCTTCGTGATATCGGTTTCGATGAGGTAGATATCCTCACCCACGTTGACGCCGTCAACAATGGCTTGCTCTCGGGAATAATTGCTGACCATGTTCTGATTGAAATAGCCGATGGTGCGTGTGTCCGGCGTGGCAGTCAGGCCAATGATAAAAGCGTCAAAATATTCCAGCACCTGACTCCACACGTTGTATATCGAGCGGTGGCATTCGTCCACGATGATACAGTCAAAAAACTCCGGCGGCACCTTTGCGTTGTATACGACCTCTTTTCGAGGCTGGCTGTCTGCACTGTTCTGCTCAAACATGGATTCTTCCTCGGCGGATTCATCCATTTCCTCGCCTTTGAGGATGGAATACATGCGCTGGATCGTGCTGATAAAAACCTGCACATCCGGCATCCGGGAAGACTTCAGGCGACTGACCGGGTAGATTTCGGGAAAGGTGCGGGGATCGTCGTTCGGGTGATAGGCGCGAAACTCACGTTCTGCCTGTTCGCCGAGGTTTTTGGTGTCCACCAGGAACAGAATTCGCTTCATACCGCCGAATTTTAACAGGCGGTATGCGGCGGTAATCGCAGTAAAGGTCTTGCCCGCGCCAGTCGCCATCTGCACCAGAGCCTTGGGGCGGTTCTCCGCAAAGGATATATCCAGATTCTCGATTGCTTTGATCTGACACTTGCGAAAACCGCGGCTGTCCAGTGCGGGGAGCTGCTTGAGACGGTTCCGGACGGTTTCATCCTCGCCAAGCCAACGCCTCAGTGTTTCCGGTCGGTGGAAGGAAAACACCCGGCGGGAGCGGTATTTGATATCGTTATAATCGGTGAAGCGGGTCAGCTCACCCGTGGCTTCATAGGCAAAGCGGATGCGGTAGTCGATATTGGTGTACTTGAAATGGCTGTTGGCATACCGTTCGCTTTGGGTTTCAACATTGGTGATGCTCTCGCCCAGATCGTCCTTTTTGGCTTCTGCCACGCCGACAGGAGTTCCGCCCACGAAAAGGGCATAGTCCACCGGCCCGGTGCTGGTCGGATATTCTCGAACCGCCACACCGGGCGCAGCCATTGGATTGAGGCGCTTCATGTCCTGTATGACCCAACCGGCCTGCTCCAGCCGTTTGTCGATCAACACACGCGCTTTTTCCTCCGGTGTCATGGCATCCACCCCCCTTTCAGCGAGCTTAAATTTTCTCTATGTTATAATATACCAAAATTCGCCTGTTTACAAGCATTATAGGCTTTCCGCGTCAATAGTCAGGATAAAGTGCGGCTGTTGCAACCCATGATCGTATTGGGGCAACAAGAATGCCGCCTTTCTTGCCCCTCTGCTTTATCAGTAAACACTGGATTACAGATCCTGAACTGCTGCATAAGCGGTAGTTTTCTTCGATATAGGAGCGGTCAACAAGCATATCGGTGATGAAATTTGTATAATCTATGCCGCTTAGCTGGATGGTTTTTACGATATGAAAAGGCCGTTCAGCTTCAACACGGTGCGGCTGCATCAGATCGTCAATGGTTCGTGGCTTATCTACAAAATACGCATATCCTTGCTGCATGATTTCTCCTCCTGGTGAAACTGTGTGCGAAAATCAGTATATGTGAAATATCGTACATATTCAAGATGAAACCCACAAACTATACTTATTGCAGTTTGTGAGGTGGTGTGGGATGATCAGCTATGAGCCGCTCTTCCGAACGATGAAGGAGAAGGGAATCACATCCTATCAGTTGGCAAAAATGGGCTTTCCTATTTCAAATTATCATGCTCTCCGGCGTGGGAAAAATGTATCGACGCACACGATTGACTCGCTATGCGCCATTTTGGACTGCAGCGTGTCCGATGTGATGGAGTTTAGGCGGGAGACCCGGCCGGAGCAGATTATCAAGGAAAAATGAAAGAACAGTTTATCAGCGCAGTAAGAAGCGGCAGATAGACTGTTCTTTTGCTTTCGGTGTCTCTATATGGTACTTTTGGTTTCACTTTCTGAATCCCTTGAAAACACACGCTTTTTCGTACTCTTTTTTTCGACGCATAAAGGAAAGGCATGGTGCTGCACATCGGTACAACTCCACGCCTCTTCAAGTTATTCTCTTTCATCCAGCGACCGATAGTCGGTCACGTTTCGCAGATACGCCTCTACGTCACCATTGAGGATCAGGTCGGCATAGCCTACCGGGTCATGGTTGAGCAGGTAGTCCAGCTCTGATCGTTCGTACATGTTCCGAGCGACCTCATCTTCGATGGTCATACAGTCGATGTCGATCAGCGTGCCATCGGTGTACAGCAATTCCACGGTATGGGAATCCTCATGATACTTGCAAGAAATCAGTTTTCGCATAATCTTTACCTCCGAATCCTTTCCTTGTTTTTATTCTGAGGCTCGGTTTTGCGCTTTACGCCGTTCCTGTAATAGTCATACCCAAAGAAAACACAAAATCCGAGCCCGTCTCCCACAGGGAAGAACCGGTTCGGATTTTGTGCGTTTGGTACGGCTGACGGGATTCGAACCCACGACCTCCAGAGTCGGAGTCTGGCACTCTATCCAGCTGAGCTACAGCCGCGTAATTACCCTCCCGTATTTACAAGAACCGCGGATTCTGATATAATGAACCCAGAAAATCTGTGCGGCCCTTCACGGGAACGCATGATATTATAGCAAACTTTCCAGCCGATGGCAAGTGTGATTTATGCTTTGCCATAGAAATCTTTTCGACATCAAAGGGGACTACCCGATGAAAAAGCCTTCCACGTTAAAAAAGATACTGCTCATCTGCCTGTGCCTGTGCATGGTGCTGCCGCTGGCGGCGTGCGGGGAATCAAAAATGGCGCAGCGGCAGGTGTTTGCCATGGACACGATCATGACTCTGACGGCCTACGGGCGCAACGCCGAGCGGGGCCTCACAGCCGCGCAGGGCGTCATCCAGTCCATGAACGACATGCTTGACCCCGACATCGAAACGAGCATTACCCATCAAATCAATACCGCAAACGGCGGCAACGTCTCCATCTCGGGCCAGGTGGCGAACATGCTTTCCACCGCGCTGACCGTGTATAAGCAGAGCGGCGGTGCGCTGGATCTCACCATCTATCCCGTGATCCAGAAGTGGGGCTTTGACAGCGGGCGCTACTATGTGCCCTCCGACGAGGAACTGGCGGAGGATCTTGTGCGCCGCGGCTTTGACAAGATGGTGCTCACCAGCTTCCCGAGCTCGGGCTCCTATGCGGTTTCCTTCCCGGCCAATACCGCCATCAGCTTCGGCGCGGTGGCCAAGGGCTGCGCCGCAGACAATGCCATCAGCGCCATGCGCAACGTAGGCGTGAAGAGCGGCATCATTTCCCTCGGCGGCAATGTCCAGACCCTCGGCGTCAAGCCCGACGGCTCCCTCTGGAATGTGGCGGTGCAGGACCCGAACAACACCGCAAGCTATGTGGGCGTATTGTCGGTGGGCCAGATCGCGGTGGTCACCTCGGGTACCTACCAGCGCTTCTTCATCCAGAACGGCAAGACCTACCACCACCTGATCAACCCCGAATCCGGCAGACCCATCAACAACACCCTCAAATCCGTCACCATCGTGACTGAGGACGGCACCCTGGCCGACTGCCTGTCCACCGCCATGTTCGTGCTGGGCCAGAGCAAGGCCCTCAACTACTGGCGGCAGTACGGCACGAAGGAAGGCGGCTTTGACATGGTGCTTGTCAACACCGACAACGAAGTCATCTGCACCAAGGGCCTGATCGAAAAATTCACCCTCACCAACAACAATTACACGCTTCGCTACGTGGAGTGATACGACAGTGAGCGATCTGAATACCGATGTACGTTACATCAAGGGCATAGGAGAGAAAAAGGCGCAGGCGCTGAACAAGCTCGGCGTCTTTTCTCTGCGTGACCTTGTTTCTTTTTTTCCCAGGAAATACGAAGACCGCAGCGAGACAAAGCCCATCGCCCTCACCTGTGACGGGGAGAGCGTGTGCGTGGAGGCCATGGTGGCGGACACCCCGCGCCTGACCAGAGTCCGCCGCGGCCTTGACCTTGTGAAGCTGCGCGCCGTGGACGACAGCGGCGTGCTGGACATCACCTACTTCAACATGCCCTACGCAAAGGACAACCTCCATCGCGGGGAATCTTACGTCTTCTACGGCAAGGTCGAGGCAAACGGCCCGCGCCGCAGCATGATCAATCCCGTGGCCGAAAAGGCGGAAGGGGAGAGGAAGGTCACCGGGCGCATCGTCCCGGTCTACCGCGTGGCGCAGGGCTTGAGCCAGCGCGTGATGCAGCAGGCCGTGCGTCAGGGACTGGACGCCTGTTTGTCGGAGCTGCCGGATGTGCTGCCCCATTCCGTGCGGGAGCGCAATCGGCTTGCGCAGACAGCCTATGCCTTCGAGAACATCCACTTCCCGGCGGACTTTGAGGCGCTGGAGCTTGCGCGGCGGCGGCTTATCTTTGAGGAACTGTTCGTCCTCGCCTGCGCGCTGGGCCGTATGCGGGGGGAGCGCTCGCGCGAGAGCGGCATCCGCATGGATAAGAGTGACCTTGACCGCTTCTGGTCGGCCCTGCCCTTTGCCCCCACCGGGGCGCAGCGCCGCGCGGTGGAGGAGGCTCTGCGCGACATGGACTCCGGCGCGGTCATGAACCGGCTGGTGCAGGGCGACGTGGGCAGCGGCAAAACGCTTGTCGCGGCGGCGCTCATCTGGCACTGCGCGGAGAACGGCTATATGTCCGCCTTTATGGCCCCGACGGAAATTCTGGCAGACCAGCACTACCACACCCTCACCGAACTGCTGATGCCTCTTGGCCTGCGCGTCGGCAAGCTCACCGGCGCCATGACGGCGAAAGAGAAACGCGTTGTGCGCGAACAGCTCAAGGCAGGCGAGCTTGATCTGGTCATCGGCACCCACGCATTATTCAGCGCGGATGTGGAGTATGAAAAACTCGGCCTTGTGGTCACGGACGAGCAGCACCGCTTCGGTGTCGGCCAGCGCTCCGCACTGATCGGCAAGGGGCAGAAGCCCCATGTTTTGGTCATGTCCGCGACCCCCATCCCGCGCACCCTGGCCCTCATCATCTACGGCGATCTCGATGTGTCGATCATCGACGAGCTGCCGCCGGGACGCCAGAAAGTGGATACCTTCGCCGTGGACGAGAGCTATCGCGCCCGTCTCAACGGCTTTATCCGCAAGCTGGTGGGGGAGGGGCGGCAGGTCTTCGTAGTCTGCCCAATGGTGGAGGAAAACGACGATCTGCCCCAGAAGCTCAAGAGCGCAGAGGAGCACGCGCAGGAGCTGCAGAAGGAGTTTCCCGATCTGCGTGTCGCCTGTGTGCACGGCAAGATGAAGCCAAAGGACAAGGAGTCGGTCATGGCCTCCATGGTAGCTGGCGAGACGGATATCCTGGTCGCCACGACGGTTATCGAGGTGGGCGTGGATGTGCCCAACGCAGCACTCATCGTGGTGGAAAACGCCGAGCGCTTCGGCCTCAGCCAGCTCCACCAGCTTCGCGGCCGCGTCGGTCGCGGACAGCACAAGAGCTGGTGCATCCTTGTCTCCGACAACGACGGGGAGGAAAACCGCGCGCGCCTGGGTATCATGACCAAGACCAACGACGGGTTCAAGATTTCCGAAGAAGACCTGCGTCTGCGCGGCCCGGGCGACTTTTTCGGCTCACGGCAGCACGGCCTGCCGGAGATGCACGTGGCCGATCTCGGCGCGGATGTGAACGTGCTGCAGAAGGCCCAGCAGGAGGCGACGCTGCTGCTGGCAAACGACCCCGCCCTCGCCGCCCCGGAGCATGCGGCTCTGCGCGAGAGCGTCGAGCGGCTGCTGAAGGCCAATGCAGACAGCTTTAATTAAGTTATGTTTATAAAAATACGTAAATTAAATTATGGAAATTGTATTATGTAAATAAAAGGCGGGTGATTATCATGAACGAGCGCATCAGAAAAAGCACGGTATATGAGCTGATCATCCACGATCCGGAATTGTCGCGTGAAGACTATTCCGAAGATTTTATGATCGGCCTTTTTCGCACTCGTTTGCTCGCCGAGAAGACAGCAGCTTTCTATTTACAAAATGTCAAGGGCTTCTGTGATTATCCCTGTACCTGCAGCGTCCATGAAAAAATCAATCGTGGGTGCGCAGGATGGGGAGCCGGGCATCGTGTTTATGATTCAGGGCTGGGACACTGATGAAAACCAGGATGAGATCAACGTGATCGAGAGCCCCTGTTTTGTGTCGGAGGCAGAAGCCAGGGCGGAGCTTGAACGCATGAAAAGCGCGCAGCCCCGCGCCGAATGGGTCATAAACCGCTGGGAAGTCGACCGGACCCATTGGCAGGAGGGTTTCGAACGGGTTGAATAGAACAGACTTGCAATATGTAAACAGCATTATGTAAATGACTTTACGTCAACAAAAGGCGGAGAGGAGGCGCGCCATGCAGACGCTCATCGAACTGTACGACGAACGACCGCTGGAAAACGTGCTCGGGGTGGAGGTGTTCTGCCCGGAGCGGGTGGTCTATGTATGCCCGGATGATTTTAATAATGAGAAACGTATCCGCGCGAAGCTGGAGGCATACTTCAATCATCGCGGACTGACACCCGAGCTGGTCTTTGCGCGTGCGAGAGTGTACGAGACCGAAGCCATGCTCACGCTCTTTCGCGGCATTGTCGCCCAGTACCCCGACTGCGCCCTGGACATCACCGGCGGCACGGACGCGGTGCTCTTCGCGGCGGGCCTTTTGAGCGCGGAGGCGGCGATCCCGGTCTTTACATACTCCCGCCGCCGCAACTGCTTCTATGATATTCGCGGCGCGGCCTTTGCGGAGGCCCTGCCCTGCACGGTGCAGTACACGGTCGAGGACTGCTTCCTGATGGCGGGCGGCTCCATGCGCGAAGGCCGGGTGGACAATGAAATTCTCTCCAACTATCTCGACGATGTGGAGCCCTTCTTCAAACTCTACCTCACCCACCGCCGGGGCTGGACGCGGACTGTTACCTACATGCAGCGCGTTTCGCCTGCTGGGCCGGACGGCTCTTACAGGCTGGAGGTGCGCGGGGATTACCGCGTCAAGGGCGAGCGCGGGTCGCAGATCAGCGCCCCGGCGGAAGCCCTGCGGGATATGGAGAAGATCGGCTTTCTGCAGGATCTGGAAATCGTGCCGGAGGAATCCGTCTCCTTCCGCTTCCGGGACGGGCAGATCCGCACCTGGCTGCGCGATGTGGGGAGCGTTCTGGAACTTTACGTCTACAAGGCCTGCCTTGACACCGGGCTTTTCCAGGACGTGCGCACCAGCGCCGTGGTGGACTGGGAAGGGGACGCGCGGGGCCAGGCGGTCAGCAACGAACTGGACGTGATGTGCACCCGCGGCGTGACCCCGGTGTTCATCAGCTGCAAGACCTGCGACGTGAAGACCGAAGCCCTCAACGAGCTTGCCATATTGCGCGACCGCTTCGGCGGCAAGATGGCCCGGGCCGCCATCGTCACGGCGGAGCGCGGCGGCACCGCCATGCGAAACCGCGCCTCCGAGCTCGGCATCATGGTCATCGACCTGAACGACCTCACGGCGGATCGGATTGACAAACGGCTGAAAAGTCTCGTACGGGACATCAAATAATAGCAGTAAACTAATTTACGTAAACTAAAATACGTTAATAAAATTACGTAAATCATATCACAAAACTGCCGTCACAACTTGTGGCGGCAGATAATTTTTCCCGGTTCTCCTGTAACCATACGCAAAAAAACCTGTCATATATGGGTGAAGACACTTCTTTTGAAGGAGGAACACCATGGAAGATTCCGCAATCGTAGAGCTGTACTGGCAGCGCGCGGACGAGGCCATCCCCGAGACCGAACGCAAGTACGGCCGCTACTGCCGCCGCATTGCCTACAACATCACTGCCAGTCACGAGGACGCGGAGGAATGCGTCAACGACACCTGGCTCGGCGCCTGGAACGCCATGCCGGACAAACGCCCGTCCGTGCTCTCGACTTTTCTGGGCTATATCACTCGCAACTTTGCCCTCAACCGCCTGGAAGCGCGGCGAAGTGCAAAGCGCGGCGGGGGAGAGGCTGTGCTTGCGCTCGACGAGCTCGAAGACTGCATCCCCGCTGACGCAAGCCCCCAGCGCTGTTTGGAGCAAAAGGAACTGGAGGCCGCCGTCGACGCGTTTGTGAGCGGCCTGTCCGAGACCGAGCGGCGAATCTTCATCGCCCGCTACTGGTTTCTGCTTTCGGTAAAGGAGATCGCGGACCGCCTCGGCTGCACCCAGAGCAAGGTGAAAACCAGCCTCTTCCGCACCCGGAACAAGCTGCGCCTATACTTACAGGAGGAAGAATTATGTTAACAAATGCGACCCTGCTCCGCGCCATGAACGGCGTGCGCGAGGCGTATGTGCTGGACGCGATCCGGACCCTCGACCTGCTCCATGACGCCGAGCCCCGGCGAAGCCGCCGTAAAATCCTGCGCGTGGCCCTGATCGCGGCGCTTTTGAGCCTGCTGCTGGCGGCGTGCGGCTATGCAGTATACCGCGCCACAATGGAATACCGCGAGCTCAGGCCGGACGATGAGATGCACTATTATCTCAACGCGCGCTCTGACGAAAGCTGGTATGAGGAGCGCGGCATGGAGCCTGCGCACGACATGACGCTCAACTTCGGCGAATGTGCCCTGGCCCTGCACTTTGATACCGAAGAGGAGGGCGTGATGCATGCCTTCCGTGTCGGCTCCGGCAGCGGCCTCAATTCCGCCTGGCAGCCGGGCTATGTCTCACCGCCGACGCTGAAAAGCGCACTGGAGGGCTTCACCCCGGAGGCGTGGGAGCGCCAAAAGAGCTGGCCCACCTTCGTGGAGGGGACAGAGCCGGTCAACAGGCCGCGCCCGCTTTCCGAGATCCTGCGCCTTGCGGGCGTGACGGAGGAAGAGGCAGAGAAATGGTATTGTGCCATGAGCTACTATGATGCGGAAAATGAGCTCAGGCTCCGCATCGACCTCTTCAACGGGCCCATGCTCCACAGCCATGATCTGATCTGCGGCTGGCCGAAAGGGGAGGCGACAATCGTAAAGGACGAGCGGGGAGAGAATGTGCAGATCATGGAAGCACGGGTAGACACCGAGTTTCTGGGGGAGCAGCGGGAACAGGTCAATTATTACCTCGCCTTTTACTCCGGGCGCCAGTGCCTGCTGGCCCTGATGGCCCACCCTGAGGATATGGATTTTGCGGCCATGGAACAGCTTGCGGGCAGTATTGAGATCCTCGACACCGGTTTTCCCTACAGGCAGGAGCCGGACATCACCAACTGGTCGGTCCTTGCCTTTGCCAACGGGTAAGGCTTTCCCGTCTGCAAAAGAAAACTTCCTGTTGCAATTCACGCTCCAAACCCCTATCATATACGGGGAAAGAGGTGGGAGTATGCACTTTGTGGAAGCGAAAACACTGGTATCCGGCCGCAACGGCATGAACATATACCGCGGCTGCGCCCACGGCTGTGTCTACTGCGACAGCCGCAGCGCCTGCTATCAGTTCACCCATCCCTTCGAGGACATCGAGGTCAAGCGGAACGCTCCCGCGCTGCTGGAGAGCGTACTGCAGAAGCGGCGGAAAACGTGTGTGATCTCGACCGGCTCCATGAGCGACCCCTACCAGCCCTGTGAGGCGGAGCTTCGCCTGACGCGCCGCTGCCTGGAGCTCATCGACCGCTACGGCTTCGGCGCCTCGGTCATCACGAAATCCGACCTGGTGCTGCGCGATCTGGACCTGTTTGAGAGCATCAACCGGAAGACAAAGAGCGTTTTGCAGATGACGCTGACCATCGCCGACGATACCCTCAGCCGGATGCTCGAGCCGAATGTGTGTACGACGACGCGGCGCTATGAGGTCCTCAAGGCGTTTCAGGCGCGCGGCGTCCCTGCGGTGGTGTGGATGACGCCGATCCTGCCTTTCCTGACGGACACGCGGGAGAATGTGCAGACCATCCTCGACTATTGCTTTGACGCGGGGGTGAAGGGGATCATCTGCTTCGACGCGGGCGTGACGCTGCGGGAGGGGGACCGGGAGTATTACTACCGTGCCCTTGACCGGCATTTCCCCGGCCTGAGCGACGAATACCGGAAGAGATACGGCAATGCCTATGAGGTAAACAGCCCGGACAGGGACGCGCTCATGCGGCTTTTCCACAGGGAATGTGAAAAGCATGGCGTCCTGCATGACCCCGAGGAATGCTTTCGCTATATCGCCGCGCTGCCGGAGCGGGAGATCCAGATATCGCTGTTCGAGTAAGCACAGAGACTGACAACAGAGAATACGAAAACGGACACCGGGAGGTGTCCGTTTTTCATTTTCGTTTCTCAAATCCTTTCTGCTCAATCCCGGATCGGCAGCTCTCTGCTCTGCGATAATCTTGAAAAAGGGAGGAGCGAGCCCTTGACTTGTCGCATAGACATGAGATATAATGCACTTATCTTAAAAATACAAGACAAACCGCGCCGGGGACAGGAGGGAAGCAATGAAACAGCCGGGATTCATGATTTACGCCGAGGAGTGGAGCACATACGCCGAGGATTTCAGCGACGAGGAGCTCGGCCGTATGCTCCGGGCACTGCTTTCGTATTTCAACACGCAGGAGCAGACGGATTTTGCGGACAGGGGCATGCGCCAGTTTTTCAGACAGGCGGCAAAGAGCATTGATCTGGATGCCGAGCGCTATGCACTCAAATGCCGGCAGAATGCCTATAACCGCTACAAAGGCGCCTGCAGACAGCAGAACAAAACACCGCTGGACTTTGAACAGTGGCTGACGAACGTCGACGATCGTCAAGGGCCGTCACCAATATCAATACCAACATCAATAACAAATATCAACTCTCAATATTCAAAAACCAACAGTCAAGTTTCAATCCCAACTCCAACGTACAATCCCAGGGCGGGCAGCGGGGCGGATTTCGCAGCCGGGGCGTACCGGCCTCTCTCGGAGGACGAATTTGAAAAGAAACGGGAGAGGGCGATCGCTTCGCTGACGGGGATCGGACTCGGCATTTGACGGACGGTATGCCGGGGAGACGAACAAAATAGAAAACCATTATTCGCATAAACCTGCCCGGACGACATATTATCAGGGGAATATGCGCATAAACGCTGCATATTTTCAGCATTCATGTATTGACTTTTTCCGCGTTTTTTTCCATAATATATCTGACTATATGAAGAAGAAGGAATAAAATGGAAAACCCGGAAGTTGTATTTCTGTCCGCGCCCTATACCTTCCCGCCGTCGGCGTCGCTTGCGCTTTCGATGTTCAAAGCAAGGCTTGCCGAGGAGGGCATGCGCGCAAGCGTTTACTATCCGATGTTCCGCATGACGCAGCTCATGGGGGAGGAGCTTTGCCGGCGCCTTTCAAAGCTGACGTCGAACACGCTTTTCGAAGAGTTCATCTTCGCGCATCTGACCGGGATGCGGGGGATCCGCTCCCCGGAGGAATTTGCCGCGGCGGCAGCCGGGCGGGATCCCATGATCAATCCCGGACGGTTCACGCGCCTGCTGCGCGAGGCGATGGCCGCGGCGGAGATCTGTACGGAAGAGGCCGCGCGCCATATCGTCTCGCTCCGTCCGCGCCTGCTTGCGGCAAGCTCCCTTTTCAGGCAGAATAACGGCACGCTTGCGATCCTGAAGCGGGTGCGCGAGCTTGACCCGGACATCCGCACGATGCTGGGCGGCGTCAACTGCAGCGGCGGGGCCGGTGCGGCTATCCTCTGTGCCTGTCCTCAGGTGGACGCCGTCTTCTTCGGCGAGGGGGACGAGGGGATCGCGCAGGCGTGCAGGGCGCTCATGACGGGTGATATGACGCTCAGACCGGAGGGCCTGCTCCTGCGGGGCGAGCCCATCCCCGAAGTGCTGCCTCATCCCATGACGCGCGACATGAACCGGACACCCATCCCGGACTTTTCGGACTTTCTCCGGCAGAAGGAAGCGGAGTGCCCGCCGGAGATGCTCTCGTATCTGCCGGGCAGCGAGCTGGGCCCGCTGCTGATGATCGAGGGATCGCGCGGCTGCTGGTGGGGAGAAAAGCGGGCGTGCAGTTTCTGCGGCTTGAACGGGGCAAAGAACGTCTACCGGGCAAAAACGCCCGAGCGCCTGTTTGATGAGATCCGGCAGCTTTCCGAGCGCTATGGCACGGGGACCTTTGAACTGACCGACAATGTGCTGAGCCGGGAGACGGTACATGCGCTGCCGCCGCTGCTCAAAACGCTCGACAGGGAACTGCTCCTGATCGCCGAGGTCCGGACCGGGCTCACCGAGCAGGAACTGAAAAATTTAAGCGATGCGGGGTTTCACGTGCTGCAGGCCGGCATCGAAACGCTGCAGGATCATATGCTCTCCCTGATGGGAAAGGGCGGCAGCGCCCTGGGCAATGTGGCCTTTATGAAATACTGCATGCGAAACGACGTGGACCTGATATGGAATCTGCTCTACGCCATACCCGGCGAGCGGGCGGAGGACTATGAGGAGATGACGGCGCTGCTGCCGAAGCTTACGCATCTGAAACCGCCGAACGGGCCGATCCCCATCCTCTATCAGAAATACAGCCGCTACCATTCGGCACCGGAGGAGTACGGCCTGGAGCTGGAGCCCTGCGCGCTTTACCCCTATCTCTACGGGGACAACAAGGAGCTGATTGAAAAGGTGGCGTTCTATTACGATCTGACCGGCGGGGAGACGGCCGCGCTCTTCAAGGCGCACGAACCGCTGCATCAGACCCTCTGGGAGGCGGTAGCCGCCTGGCAGACGGCGTGGAACGAGGAAACGCCGCCGAAACTCACCGTCGGTGCGCGGGAGGGGTATCTTGTGATCACCGACACGCGCGCGTGCAGGCGTTCCAATGTAAGCTTCCTGCAGGGGGCGGAGGCGGCTCTGTGCAGTGTGTGCGACGCGCCCGTCTCGATGCATGCGATCCTCGAAAAGCTCGGCGGGCAGTATACGGAAAAGCGGATCCGGCAGGCGCTCGACTGGATGACGGAGCGCGGATATGTGATCGGACTCGGCGGAAAGTATCTCTTCCTTGCCCTGCCGGAGGATCCGAACTTTCAACAGTAAACAGGAGAACGGTAAACATGGCGGACATCTATCGTAAAAGCGCCCCCGGACAGCGGGGGAGCGACCGCACCGATCAGGTCATGACGGTCCATACCCCGGCGCACTGGTTTCTGCTGGCGGGGCTTGTGCTTGTATTCTCCGGCTTTATGCTCTGGGCCTGCTTCGGCACGCTCAGCAAAACGACGACCACCACCGGCCTTTACCATCCGGGCGGCTCCGGGTACGGCGAGATCATAGCCCTCATGCCGCTTAACACCGGCAAGACCGTGGATGTCGGCATGGACGTGACGGTCAGCCTCTCCGGCTACAGCATGCAGGAGTACGGACATATGAAGGGGACCATCAGCTATGTCGATCCCTATACGACCTCTACAAACGACATGCTCGCGCTTTTGGAGGATGAGCTGCTGGTGAACGGCTATGTCCAGAACGGCGCATGCGTTGCGGTGATCTGCAAGCTGAAAGAAGACGAAAACGCCGAAAACGGCTACTACTGGAGCAGTCCGCGCGGCAGCAGCCTCAAGATCCATGACGGCACCTGGACTCAGCTTACCATCGTGGAGGAGTCTGCCCATCCCATCGAGCTCGGTCTGCCGCAGCTCAGGGAGTTGCTGAAATGATGGACAGAGAGAGAAACAGCGCATCTGTCCGGGGCCGCATCGTCGTGTCCCGGGGGAAAAGGCACAGGCGTGTCCGCACGCCGGAGGTCTTCCAGATGGAGGCCGCGGAATGCGGGGCGGCATGCCTTTCCATGGTGCTTGGATATTACGGCTGCTTTCTGCCGATGGAAGAACTGCGGCAGGCCTGCGGCGTGTCGCGCAACGGCTGCACGGCAAGCGGCATCCTGCGGGCCGGGCGGCGCTTCGGCCTCATCGGCGGCGGCTTTCGCAGCGAGCCGGAGAAGCTCAAAAAGGCGCCCCTGCCCTGCATCCTGCACTGGAACTATGACCATTTCGTGGTGCTGGAGGGCTTTCGCGGCGGAAAGGCCATCCTCAACGATCCCGCCGAGGGGCACCGCAGCGTGACCATGCAGGAGCTGGACGCCGCCTTCACCGGGGTCATGCTTTGCCTTGAGCCGGGGCCGTTTTTCAAAAAACAGGGAAAAGGGCACCGCCTGTTTGAGATGGCCGGGGAGCGCCTCAAGGGGGAACGGGGCGTATTCCGCTATCTGTTCGTCCTGAATCTTGTGACGCTCATCTCCGGCTTCGCGCTGCCGATCCTGACGCGGATTTTGATGGACGATGTGGTGGCGGCAAACGACACTGACTGGCTTATGCCCATTGTGATCGCAATGGCGGTGGTCTATGTCTCGAATCTGCTGATCAGCTTTCTGCAGTCCACGCTGCTTCTGCGCCTGCGCCTCAAGCTGAATATCCTGACCGGCTACCGCCTCATCCGGCACATTCTGCGCCTGCCCTTCTCGTTTTTTGAGCAGCGCTACACCGGTGAGCTTGCCCGGCGCGAGGAGAGCAACAGCGCCGTCAACGCCCACCTGACCGGAAACTATCTCGGCGCGATCCTCAATCTGTTCAGCTGTGTGCTGTACCTGGGGATGATGCTTTTGTACAGCGTGCGGCTGACCGTGTGGGGACTTGCCGGCATGGTGATCTGCCTTGCCGTGCTGCTTTTGACGGCGGAGCCGCTGCGCAATCTCTCCATGAAGGCGCAGCAGGATGAAAACCAGATGAGCGGCCGGCTTTGCGCGGGGCTGTCGATCTATTCCTCCATCAAGGCCGGCGGCGCGGGCAACGACTTTGTCTCCGAGATTCTGGGCCACTATGTCAACGCCAGCCGCAGCAGGCAGCGGATGACGCAGATCCAGCAGATCCTGACGGCCATCCCGAACGCGGTCTCGTCCATGTTCGGCGTACTGCTGCTCATCGTCGGCAGCACCATGGTCATCGACGGCCGTATGACGGTGGGCGCGCTCACCGCCTTCTGCATGGTGTACGGGCAGTTCATGTCGCCCGTTGTGGAGTTTATCTCCATGGCCCAGCAGACCCAGACCATGCGCGCCAATCTTGCAAACGTGCAGGATATCGAGCAGGCGGGAACGGATGCGCGCTTTGACCTGCCCGCCGGGCAGGAACGGCAGCAGGCGGATAACGGCGTGGAGCTCAAAAACGTGAGCTTCGGCTATGACCCCACCGCCGCGCCGCTTATACAGAATCTATCCGTGACGATCCCCGACGGGGCGAGAGTCGCGGTCGTGGGCCCCTCCGGCTGCGGGAAGAGCACGCTCTTGAAGCTTGCGGCGGGGCTGCTGCCCGCGTGGCAGGGCGAGGTCGACTATGGCGGCGTCCCCCTCACGGAGCTTACGGCGGAGCAGCTTACAAACCGCCTTGCGGTGGTGAACCAGAAGGAGGCCTTCTTCTCCGACACCCTGGAGAATAACCTCACGCTCTGGGACCGCCGCTTTGAGGAAGATCATCTTCTCAGGGCCCTGCAGGACGCCGAGGCGCTCAGGCTCACCGGCACGCTGCACGGCGGCCTCGAGCACGAGCTGACCGAGGGGGGCAAGAACTTCTCCGGCGGCCAGCGCCAGCAGCTTGCCATCGCCCGTGCCCTGATCCGCGAGCCGGGCATCCTGTTTCTCGACGAGGCGACCAGCGCCATGGACCCGCTTCTGGAGCAGAAGATCATGGAGAACCTCTCCAAAAGAAACTGCACATGTCTCATCGTCGCCCACAGGCTCTCGGCGGTGCGCGACTGTGACCGGATTCTGGTCATGGACCACGGCGCGATCGTGGAAGCGGGCACCCATGAAAGCCTCATGCGCAGGCAGGGGCTTTACGCGAGCATGTACGCCGCCGACGGAAAGGGGGTGCAGGCATGAAGACAGATACGCGAAACGGCGCCCTGTCCGCCGGATTCGGCCGGAAGAGACGGGTGAGCCGGGATGAGAACGAGATGAGCGCGCGCTGGCTGCGCGGCGTCTTCAGCGACGAGGATGATCAGGCCCCGGAACCGGAAGAACTGACGGGTGATCCCCTTTATGACGCGGCAAGCTTTCTGTGCATGCGCCGCAAGGTCAATATCTGCACGTTTGAGCGCCTGCGCCGGGCCTGCCCGAAGGAACGCGATTTCCGGGACATTGCCCGCCTCTCAGGCTTTCCCTGCCGTGAGATAAAGCTTCCGGCCAACTGGCCCTCGGCCGAGATCGAGCCGGTGCTCGCTTTCCTGACGGTTCCCGATGTGCACGGTTACAAAGATCACCTCCCCATCGTCTGCTGGACGGGGCGCTTCGGGAAGGCATATCTCTACAATCCGCGCATCGGCCAGGTCAGACGCATGACGCCTGCCGATCTCTCTTCCATCGAGAAAACGGCGTGGGTACTGTCAAGACCCTTCTCGTCCCAGACGGTGGATATGCAGGAGCTGCTGCGCTTTTCCCTGCATGAGCTGTCATTGCTCGACTGCTTCATCGTCGTTTTCGCCATGGCGCTTGTGACGCTGATCGGTCTTGTCATCACGGTCTTAAATAAGTCCATTTACGATCGCCTCATTCCCATGGGCAACAAGGCGGCCCTCTATGAGATCGGCGGGCTCTTCCTCGCGGTGCTGGCGGCCAATGTCCTCTTCTCCATCGTGCAGAAACTGGTGCAGTTTCGCCTGACGAGCCGCATGGGCTACAGCCTGCAGGCCGCGATCTATGACAGGCTCTTCCATGTGCCGGAGAGCTATGTCTCCGCAAAGGAATGCGGCGTGCTGGCCTACCAGGCCTCGAGCCTTTCATCCGCTTATGTCTCGCTGTTCCAGCAGGGCCTGACCATCCTGATGCAGGGCATCTGCTCGCTCTTCTTCCTGCACCGGATGCTCCGCCTTTCGCCGGCGCTTTTCGGCATGGGCTTCGGGATCGTGGCGGCCGAGCTTGCGGCGGTTGTGATTCTGAGCCTTGTCATGCGCCGCTTCTCTTCGGCGCGGGCAAAGCAGACAGGCAGACTCCAGTCGTTTCTGTATCAGGTGTTCAGCAGCATCATCACCGTGCGCACCGGCGGGGCGGAGGATGAGGTCGTGCGCCGCTATATGGCGATGGAGACCGACCTGTACCGCAACGAGCGCAAAATGAGCATGACCCGGCACTGGAGCTCCCAGGCCCTCTCCATCGGAAACGCGGCCGCCATGCTCGTCTTCTATTACGCCATCGGCAGCGGCGGCTCCGGGCTCACGCTCGGCTCGTTCATGAGCTTTCTGTCCGCCTTCAGCTTCTTCGCATCCTCGCTCATGCAGGCGGCCGTCGCCGGTACGGAGATGTATACGACCATGCCGGTGCTGCGCTATTCCTCGGACATACTCCGGCAGACGCCGGAGACCAGCCTGAGCGGAACGATCCTGCATGATCTCAAGGGCGACATTCTGATCTCCGGCATCTCCTTCCGCTATCCGGGCCAGGAGAAGCCGACGCTCAAGAACATCTCCCTCCATGTCCGACCCGGCGAATATGTGGGCATCGTGGGCGAGTCGGGCTGCGGCAAGTCGACCCTGCTGCGCCTGCTGCTCGGCTTTGAAAAGCCGGACTCCGGCGAGATCTTCTACGACGGCGTTTCACTCAAAAAACTGAATCTGCCGGAACTGCGCCGCAGCATCGGTACGGTGCTGCAGGACGGCTGCATCTTCTCCGGCAGCATCTATAAAAACATCAGCATCGCCGCCCCCGCCATCACGGCGGAGGGCGTGCGCGAGGCGGTTGAGACCGTGTGCCTTGCGGATGAGATCGATCAGATGCCCATGGGCCTCAATACGCTCATTTCCGAAGAGTCACAGACGATCTCCGGCGGACAGAAGCAGCGCATCCTGCTGGCCAGGGCCATCGCCAACAAGCCGAAGATCCTGTTCCTGGACGAGGCGACAAGCTCGCTGGACAATCTTGTGCAGGAAAAAATCGCCGACAATCTCGCGCTGCTCGCCTCCACCCGCGTCGTCATCGCGCACCGGCTTTCCACCGTACGCTCCTGCGACCGGATCGTCGTGATCCACGGCGGTGAGATCGCGGAGGTCGGAAGCTATGAGGAACTCATGCAGCGCGGGGGGCTCTTTTACCAGATGGCCTCGCGGCAGATGACAGATATTCAGACAGAAAGGGCGGATTGATTCCATGCAATGGTCAAGGTACAGCACTCTCTTTGAATCGAAGAGAAACGGCTGGCTGCTGTTCAACACGATTTCGCGCTCGCTCATGGTCGTAAAGCCCGAGCAGCTTGACGCCATCCGGGGTATCATGGCAGACCCGGAGGGCTACGATTATTCCCGTGCCGTAAAGCTCTACATGCAGCTTCGCGCGATGGGCTTTCTGGTGGAGGACGGGAAGGACGACGAGTTTTACAACATCCACAAGATGCGCACTCTCGCCTTCCTCTACGGCAACCGGAGCCTGATGCTCACCTTCGCCCTGTCCATGGCCTGCAATTTCGACTGCAGCTACTGCTATGAGAGCAGCCACGTCGGCCACGTCATGACGCAGGAGACGGAGGACAAGGTGATGCGCTTCATCCGAAAATTCCGCGCGGATAAACTGTACATCACCTGGTACGGCGGCGAGCCCCTGCTGGCCTTCGACCGTATCCTCAGCATGAACCGGCGCTTCCAGGACATGGGCAAAAACTATGAGGCCGCCATGATCACAAACGGCTACCTCCTTACCCGCGACAAGGCGGACAAACTGAACGACCTGCGTGTCAACTACCTGCAGATCACCCTCGACGGCAGCCGTGAGACTCACAATTCCCGCCGCTATCTCAAGGGCGGCGGCGCGACCTATGACAGGATCCTCGAGAACATCGACGGCGTCATGGCCTCCGACTTCCGGGGGACGGTCTATGTGCGCGTGAATGTCGACGGGCGCAACGACGAGGAATTTGCCGAGGTCTACAAGATGATCCGCGACAAATACCCGAAGGACTTCGGCAGCCGCATCACCGTCTATCCCGGCTTCGTCAAGGGCGACGCGCACCCGGACCGCGGCTGCTTCTTCGACCCGGTGCAGCAGGGCGAGTTCATCTCCCGCATGGTGGAGAAGTATGACATCGCGCCCTATTCGCCCTTCCCGCAGCGAAAGATGCAGGGCTGCATCCTCACGCGGCGAAACGCCTATGTCGTCGGCCCGGACGGGGAGATGTACAAGTGCTGGGACGATGTGGGCATGCCCGAGAAGGTCGTCGGCACGGTGGACAGCTTTGAGGACTGGAACATGGCCTCATTGCCGAGGGCATGACGGCCTGCAGCTATCTGGATTCGCCCGAGTGCAAGGCTTGTTTTTACTTCCCCATCTGCGACGGCGGCTGCCATCGCATCCGGCAGAACAATCTGCACACGGACCATCCCCAGAGCAGCTGCTCCTGGTTTCGGGGCAATCTGGAAAACCTGCTCGAGCTGCACTATGAAAGCCGCAAAAAGCAGGCGGCGGCGCAGAAACAGCAGGCTGGGGGAGACAAAGCTTGACGGCCGGAGAATACGCCCGCTTCAAGCGCTTTGCGGAAGGCCTTGCCATCGATCCGGATTTCCGGCAGCGCGCCGCCCGGGACCCGGCGGAAGCCGCCCGATCGCTCAGTCTTGCGCTTTCTGATCCGGAGAGCGCATGGGAGGCCGCCGCGGCGGTCAATACCGGCAGCGCTGCAGAAGCAGGGGATAACCCCTATGCCGCGGAGTATCTCCGCAGGGCCGCTGTTGTCGGGAGCTATGTGGACGAAATGCACAGCCGGGAGGCATATCGAAGTCAGGAGATATTCCTTTACGCGGACGCGGTGCGAAACCGCTGCCGCATGGAAAACAGCGTGCTGCGCGGCCACAGCAACATCCGCTACTTTCCGCTCTGCTTTGAGCTGAGCCTCGGCTGCTCGGTTCACTGCCCCTTCTGCGGGCTGGACGCCGGACCCTGGAGCGCGGACTTTCGCTATACGGAAGAGAACGTCCGGCTCTGGCGGGAGATCCTGCGCGCCTCCCTCGAGCTTTTCGGTCCCATCGCCGGGACGGCGGCATGCTATCTCGCTACCGAGCCGCTGGACAATCCCGACTATGAGCGCTTTCTAAAAGACTTTGCCGGGATTATGGGGAATGTGCCCCAGACCACGACCGCCGTAGCCGACCGGAATCCTGAGCGGCTGCGAAGCCTGATGCGCTTTCTCGGCCCGGACAGACTCGAAAAGCAGGCGGCGCTGCGCTTCACGGTGCGAAGCCTGGCGCAGTTTTACCGCATGGCGGCCCTCTATTCGCCGGAGGAGCTTATCGGGGTGGAGCTGCTTGCAAACAACCCCGAATCGCTCAGCCGCTATTCCGCCTCGGGCAGGGTCAGAAAAGGGAAGAGCGGAAAGGACGATCCGCTCGCGTATTCGATCTGCTGTATCGCGGGGCTGCGCGTCAACATGGTCGAGAAGCGCATGCGCTTTATCGAACCCGAAATCCCGGACGACGATTACCCCCTGGGTCTGCGCGTGCGGGAGGAGCGCTTCTTCTCCGATGCGGAGAGCTTCCGTCGGGCGGCAGAGGAAATGACGGAACGCTGGTCCGTCGGGACGCTGCCCGACGATCGGCCCCTCGCCTGGAACCGGCACTGTGAAGTCCGCGAGACGGCGGGCGCGATCCTCTTTCTGGGGGACGCGATCGGCTACCGCGTGCCGCGAAACCCCTGCGCCGGGCAGGCGGTGCAGCTTGTAAATGACGGCTGCACGCTCTCGCAGATCCGGGAGAAGACGGGCCTGCCGGAAGCTTGGCGGCCGGGCTTTGACGCCATGATGAATCAGCTCTATCTCAGGGGCTACCTGAGGCTGAGATAAATGGAAGTAATGGATTAACAATAGAAAGGATGATACCCATGAGCTGGACACAGAAAAAGCTGGAAGAACTGTACCAGGAGATCAACCGCCGCCTGGCAGAGGATCCGGAATTTGCGGAAAAACTCAGGAAGGATCCCGGCAAAACCCTGGAAGAGCTTGCCGGCCAGCCACTTCCCGAGGGCTTCAGCCTGCAGCTTGTCGAGAAGGATGACAACTACGGCCAGACCTATGTGCTGCCGGACTTCGCCGGAGAAGAGATCGCCTTTTCCGATCTGGACGATGTCGCGGGCGGCAAAGGCCTCCATTACGCCGGCCCGGGCTGCCATCTCAAGCAGCATCATGAAAAGATTTCGGTCGCGCTGTTCGTTTCGGCCTGCGCCGCGGCGGTCTCCATCACCGCCTGCCCGGCGGACGCCTGCGGCGCGGCTGCCTGCCCGGCGGATGCCGGCTGCGGCGCCAAGGCCTGCGGCGGCAAAGCCTGCGGCGCGGAAGCGGCCTGCGGCGGCAAAGCCTGCGGCGGCCAGGCATGCGGCGCGGAAGCGGCCTGCGGCGCCAAGGGCTGCGGCAGCCAGGGCTGCGCCGGCGCTACCGGCTGCTCGGCAGAGGCCTGCTCGCTTGACGGCTGCGCGGCCTACGGCGGCTGTGCGGCCAAGGCCTGCGCGGTGGAGGGCTGCGGCTCACACGGCGGGTGCATGGACCATGTCTGCGGCGGCGACGCCTGCGGCGCTCACGGCGGCTGCCTCGGCAAGGCCTGCGGCGGCGAAGCCTGCGGCGGCTATCTCGGCTGCGCGGCCAAGGGCTGCGGCGGCGATGCCTGTGCTGCGTTTGTCGGGTGCCTGGCAGAGGGCCATATAAAGGAATTCTGTGCCGCGCACGCAGTGCATGAGCACGAACATGAGGAAGAACTTCCGCCGATGGGCGAGGCCGCCATGGCCGATTTCCTCTTCGGCGACGGCATGTTCGACGCAAGCGATCCTTCGCCCGACGGCGGCGATCCCTTTGGCGACGGCTCGTTCAACGGCGGCGACGGCCAGTGATCCCGCTTACCGACACGGACAGAAACGCTGCTCCGTACAGAAGGGGCCAGAAGGTTTTTCCTTCTGGCCCCTTTTAGATTTTTTTCAGACGCTCTCGTCCTGCCCGTTCAGCGGGGACTCCGTGCCGAGGACACTGCAGACCAGCCGCACAAAGTCCAGCTCGTAGCGCGGCAGGTGCTTGCCCTTTCGGTAGCATACATAGAAATGATGCGCAAATTCCGCATTGGTGATCGGGTATATATGCATCAGCTCCCGGTCTTCGATCGTGTCGGAAACATAGGCGCTGGGAACGAGGAAGACGGCGTTGGCCCGCGCGGCGATGCGCTTTGCCGCTTCCATGTTGTGGGTCTCGAGCAGGATCTGAGGCAAGAGACCGTACTTTTCAAACAGCTTGTCCTGAATGGCGCGTACACTGTGCCCCTCGGTCATGCTCACAAAGTTCTCATGCTGCGCTTCCGCAATGTCGATGGGGGTGCCGTCCGGGAAACGGCGGGCAAGCTCTGTCGTCGTTGCGGCGACCAGCATGAGCTGCTCATTTTCGATCAGCGCATAGGTGAGCTGATCACGCTTGCTTGCAGTCGTCACAAAGCCGAGATCGCACTGGCCCTCCAGCACGCGCCGCTCCAGCATGCCGCTGCCCTCCTCGCGAAGCTGGATGCGGACAAGGGGATACCTGGCGATGAACTCCGGGATGACCAGCGGCAGAAGCTGCAGGCCGCGCTGCACCGAGATTCCGAGCCGGAAGGTGCCGACGACTTCATCCTTCGAGTCGCTGACGCGCGCGTGCAGGCTCTGGTCGATCATCTGGATCTGGCGCACGGATTCAATATAGAGCTTGCCCACATGGGTAAGCTCAATGTGCCGGGTGTCGCGCGTGAAAATGGGCGCGCCCAGTTCTTCCTCCACCTGGCGGATGGTCTGGCTCAGCGCCGGCTGGGAGACAAAGAGCTTCTTGCTCGCTGCGGTGATGGAGCCCTCCTGCACGATGGTCAGGATGGCAGGGGCGTATTTTAAATTGATCACGCCTGTCGCCGCCTCTCAATAAAAAAGTGTAATGATATGCATATGCATTCTATCATAAGCAAATGCTTATGTAAAGCATATAAATAAATGTATTTGTGCTTCTGACTCAGATAGTTTAATATGTGAACAGGAAATGAATTTCGGGCGCTTTTTACAAAAACTGTGAGAATGGATCTGCACGGTTTCATTTATTTTGTCTTGAATCAGCCGGGGCGCCTCCGCAAGGGGGGACGGCTGCTTGAGAAAAATATTTTTTTGGAGGAGTACCCCTATGAAGAAAATCATCGCTCTGGTTCTTGTCGTCATGATGATGGCAAGCGTCTTCGTGATGACCTCCGTCTCCGCTTTTGCGGACGATTGGAAGTTTGAGCGCAAGATCGAGATCGTGTGCCCCTGGGGCCTCGGCGGCGGCGCTGACAGCACCATCCGTCCCATGGCCACCCTGCTGCAGAATGAGCTGGGCGTTCCCGTGGAAGTCCGCAACGAGACCGGCGGCTCCGGCGTGACCGGCGCTACCTACGCCTACAAGCAGCCTGCCGACGGCTACACCTTCCTGCTCGGCACCCAGTCCCTGTACATTCAGGACATGCTGGACAACATGGACTTCAACTTCAAGGATGAGTTCGAGTGCGAGGACATCCTGGTCCACTCCATCAACATGCTGGCCGGCTCCAAGAAGCAGATGGACAAGTACGGCATCAAGACCTTCTCCGACCTGAAGGAGTACGCCGCTGCCCATCCCTATGAAGTCTCCGTCGCCATGCTGACCGCCACCGGTGTTGACGGCATGTGCTTCGAGATCGCCACCGAGGGTCTGGCCCTGAACGTCAAGTCCTACCAGGGCGGCTCCGAGGTCAACTCCGACATGGCCGGCGGCCACGTCGACCTCTCTGTCGGCGGCTACGACGACATGAGCGGCCTGATCGAGTCCGGCGACATCATCCCCCTGCTGGTCTTCTGCGAGCACCGCATCGACATCATGCCCGACTGCGAGTGCACCGCTGAGCTCGGCATCGACTCCTACGCCGGCCCGTGGCGCGCCATCTTCGCCAAGAAGGGCACCCCCCAGGGCGCGATCGACGCGATCATCGCCGCTGTTGAGAAGTGCCGCGAGGACGCCACCTGGAAGGAATTCACCAAGAACGCTGCCTATGACCAGCGTGAAGTTCCCGCCCCCGGTGAGGACCTGCAGAAGTTCGTTCAGAGCGAGTACAAGGATCTGCGCGACTACATGTTCGAGCAGGAGACCCTTGAGAAGGATTACGACGATCTCGCCTGATTCAGCGTACCCGGAGAATAAAACATAACGGGGAAGAGCATCCTCTTCCCCGTTTCAATACTGAAAGAAAACATAAAGGAGCTGACGTCCTTTGTTTGAACTGATCTGCAACGCCGGCCTGTTCGTGTTTCTGGTATATGCCTACTTCACGCACGTCATCGAGGCCAAAATTCCCAAGAGCTATCTGAAAAACCCCAACGTGATCCATCCCAGCGCCTGGCCCAAGGCGATCATCATTCTTCTGCTGATCTGCCTCGCGGT
>JBGUQD010000215.1:0-26986 GCA_045130755.1 Candidatus Limivicinus sp.
ACCTCCGAAATCAGTGCCTGTCCGTTTCCCGCGGGCAGGCGTGATAGATCTCCATCAGGTAGCGGTAGAGAGGCATGAGCTCGGCCCACGCATCCACCACCGCGCCGGTCAGGGCTGCGGTATAGGCCGGGCCGCCCCAGTCAAAGCTCTTCTCCGTACCCATCCAGCGGCGGTTGTACCAGTCGTCGAGGAGGACGTCGTCATGCAGCGCCTTGGGGCGCTTGTACGGCTCTCCGCCGGGCGCCCAGCCCTTGCGCTCCAGCGGCTGGATCAGGCGAAGAAAGCGCGTGACGTTTGCGTCGACGCTGCGCCGCAGAAACTCCATCTGCGCAGGGGTCACGGTATACCAGCCCATGCCCCAGGAATAGGAGCTGGGGCCGATCTCAAACCAGAAAGCCGGACCGTCGCGCAGAGCCTGGCTGTCCGCTGCGGTGAACCACAGATGATCCTTATAAGGACCCCGGCCGAAGAGGCGTCTTGCGTCCCGGTAGATGCGGGAGACGTGCGCCTCACCCGAAAAATCAGGAAAACGGGCGTTCATCAGCGAGACACTGTCCGCCGCGAGAGCCTTAAAGGGCGTGTTGACAAAATCCTCAAATTCCTGCTTGTGGGCAAGGAACCAGGGACGCTCATTGTTGAAGGCAAGCTCCCACAGAAAGCCGCCGGTTTTTTCGCTGAAGCCTGAAAACATGGGTGTACCGTCTTTCATAGAATCTGCCGTATTATATCACGCTTTTATATCTTTTACAACAAAATGCAATCAGCGGCTTTGCAAAACACAAAGCCGCTGATTCGGTTCAATATTGCTATTGTTTGTAGTTGTGGGCTTCCTGGAGCACCATTTCCTTGACCTTGAGAAGACGCACCTTGGTGGCGTTTTCGTTCTCCTCCAGCTTCATGGTGATGTACTTGATGTTCGATTCCAGATCGGGGATCATCACGTACTCGAGGGCGTTGACGCGGCGGCGGGTCTTTTCGATCTCCTCCGCCAGCAGCTGCATGGTCTTTTCGACCTCGGCCAGTTCCAGCATATCCTCGAAGACCTTCGCCATATGCTCCAGCGCGTCGTCCAGCTCTCCACTGGTCTGCGCAAAGCCGTAGGGGTAGATCTCGGTGGGATCGTTGTTTTTGGTCTGGAAGCTGTATACCGGGACGTTGACGCTCATGATGTTTTTGTACTTCATGCCGAGCTCCACGCTCTGCCTGGGGTACAAAAGCGCCTGCTCCAGCATCTCGGGCGACATGATGGAGCTTGCCACCTGCAGGCTCGCAAAGGCCTCGGTCAGGCCCTCTTCCACGCGCTCACGCAGGGCTTTGTTGCGTCTGACCACGTCCATGAACTGGCGCATCAGCTCGTCACGCTTGTCCTTTAAGAGCTTGTGGCCGCGGCGCGCGGTCTTGAGTCTGCCCTTGAGCTGATTGAGAACCATTCTGGTCGGGATTATTGCAGTACCTGCCAAAAAGCATCACCTCCAAATTTTTAATTCAATTGCGAACACGGTTCGCAATTGAGGGACTCGCACTTGCGTCGTCTCAAGCTACATATCCCTCGCCTCCGCCAAGCGTGGCGAAGGCTCGCTCATTTCGCTGCTCCTCCTTTCAAATTCAAAGCAGGTGCTTTGAATTTGTGAGGAAAACGAAAGGAGCTGATAGGAAGCTTTCTCGGCTCTTCGGAACCGGGGAAGCGGACTGGAGCGAGTTTCGTTTGACGACGGCGCGAGGCCTCGCATTGCTCGGCTCAGGGAGTTTTTGAGGCGGCAAAGCTGCCTCAAAAACGGATTTGAATTTGAATCTCTTTGCTTTCCGTGAACCGTGCCTCTCGCAATCGGCGAATAGGTCGGTTTTTACTTCTTGGGAAGGTACTTCTCGATGTACTCGGGTTTGATACGCTTGAGTTCGCGCTTGGGCAGGATGCTTAAAAGCTCCCAGCCGATGTTCAGCGTTTCCTCAATGGAGCGGTTGGTCTCGTTGCCCTGGCTGACGTAGACCTTCTCAAACTCCTCGGCAAACTTGGCGAAGAGCTTGTCATCTTCGGAAAGGGCGGCTTCACCCAGAATGGTCATGAGCTCCTTGGCGTCCTTGCCGCGGGAATAGGCGGCGAAGAGCTGGTTCATGGTGCCGGCGTGGTCCTCGCGGGTCTTGCCCTCGCCGATGCCCTTGTCCTTGAGTCGGCTCAGGGACGGGAGCACATTCACGGGAGGCACGATGCCCTTGCGGTGCAGCTCGCGGCTCAGGATGATCTGGCCCTCGGTGATGTAGCCGGTCAGGTCGGGGATGGGGTGGGTCTTGTCGTCCTCGGGCATGGTGAGGATCGGGATCATGGTGATGGAGCCCTTGTGCCCGATACGGCGGCCTGCGCGCTCGTACATGGTGGCAAGGTCGGTGTACATGTAGCCGGGGTAGCCGCGGCGGCCGGGGACTTCCTTCTTGGCGGCGGAGATCTCACGCAGAGCCTCGGCGTAGTTGGTGATGTCGGTCAGGATAACCAGCACGTGCATGTCCTTCTCGAAGGCCAGGTACTCGGCGGCGGTCAGAGCCATACGCGGGGTGGCGATACGCTCGACGGCGGGGTCGTTTGCCAGGTTCGAGAAGACGACGGTGCGATCGATAGCGCCGGTTCTTCTGAAGTCGTTGATGAAGTACTCGGACTCCTCAAAGGTGATGCCGATGGCGGCGAAGACGACGGCGAAGGTCTCGTTGTCGCCCAGCACCTTGGCCTGACGCGCGATCTGGGCAGCCAGCGCCGCGTGGGGCAGGCCGGAGCCGGAGAAGATGGGCAGCTTCTGGCCGCGGACCAGCGTGTTCAGACCATCGATGGTGGAGACACCGGTCTGGATAAACTCGGCGGGATAGGCACGGGCGGCGGGGTTCATGGGCAGGCCGTTGATGTCCATATGGGCGTCGGCCAGAATGGCGGGGCCGCCGTCAATGGGCTGGCCCATGCCGTTGAAGACGCGGCCGAGCATATCCT
The DNA here is from genome assembly GCA_045130755.1 of Candidatus Limivicinus sp. Lineage (GTDB taxonomy): Bacteria > Bacillota > Clostridia > Oscillospirales > Oscillospiraceae > Limivicinus. The sequence goes on from JBGUQD010000215.1 coordinate 2,972, forward strand.
CGGAAACGGCAAGCTGCTGGGGGTGGCCCAGGAAGCGGACCTTGGACTCGGCAAGGTTGATGCCCTGCGCGGATTCAAAGAGCTGTACGACCGCTTTGTCGCCCTCGACCTCAAGCACTTTGCAGCGGCGAACTTCACCGTTGGGAAGCTCGATCTCGCCCAGCTCGTCGTAGGTGACACCCTCGACATGCTCGACCACCATCAGGGGGCTTGCAATCTCACGTATGGTTTTATATTCCTTGATCATTCTTCCTCACCTCCGGCGATAACGTCCTCGATCTGCTGCTTCATCTGGTCGATGATGGCGTCGTAATCGGCGCCGAAGGTCTTCGCGTCGGCCATCTTGGCACGGCCGATCTTCTCGCGGGCGTCGATGGCAAAGAGAGCCTCCATGTCGGCGTGCTTCTCGAGCGCCGCGCGGCACAGCACGTCGTACTCCAGAACCATGTCCAGAAGGCGATACTGCTTGGCGTAGGAGGAGAAGGCATCCTCGTCGACGAAGGCGTTCTGCTGCAGAAAGTCCTCGCGGATCATCTTGGCCGTCTCCATGGTGAGACGGTCGGCGGGGCTGAGGGAATCCTGACCGACCAGACGGACGATCTCCTGCAGCTCGCTCTCCTCCTGAAGGATGTGCATGGCCTTCTCGCGGTTCTGCATGTACTTCTCGCCGAACTGCTCGGTGTACCAGCCTCTCAGGGTGTCCATGTACAGCGAGTAGGAGGTCAGCCAGTTGATGGCCGGGAAGTGACGGGCATAGGCGAGGCTGGAGTCCAGCGCCCAGAACACCTTGACAATACGCATGGTGGCCTGGGAGACAGGCTCGGAAATATCGCCGCCCGGAGGCGACACAGCGCCGATGGCGGTGACGGAGCCGCGGCGGTCTTCGCTGCCGAGGCACTGCACCACGCCCGCGCGCTCGTAGAACTGAGCCAGACGGGAAGCGAGGTAGGCGGGGTAGCCCTCTTCACCGGGCATCTCTTCCAGACGGCCGGACATCTCACGCAGAGCCTCGGCCCAGCGGGAGGTGGAGTCAGCCAGAACTGCCACGTCATAACCCATGTCGCGGAAGTACTCGGCGATGGTGATGCCGGTGTAGATGGACGCCTCACGGGCGGCCACAGGCATATCGGAGGTGTTTGCAATCAGGACGGTGCGCTTCATCAGCGGCTCGCCGTTGCGGGGGTCTTTGAGTTCGGGGAACTCCATCAGAACGTCGGTCATCTCATTGCCGCGCTCGCCGCAGCCGATGTAGACCACGATGTCCACGTCGGACCACTTGGCAAGCTGGTGCTGCACGACCGTCTTGCCCGAGCCGAAGGGGCCGGGAACAGCGGCGGTGCCGCCCTTGGCGATGGGGAAGAGGGTGTCGATGATACGCTGGCCGGAGTTCATGGGGCGCGCGGGAACAAACTTTCTCGTGTAGGGGCGCTGGATACGCACGGGCCAGCGCTGCACCATGGTGAGGGCGCGCTCGCCCTTGTCGGTCTTGACCTTGGCCACGACCTCATCGACCGTATATTCACCCTGCTCAATGACCCAGGTCACTTCGCCCTTGACGCCGTTGGGGACCATGATCTTGTGCAGGATGGCGCTGGTCTCCTGGACAGTACCCAGCACATCGCCGGGGCCGACCTGATCGCTGGGCTTTGCCACGGGGACAAACTCCCATTTCTTGCTGCGGTTCAGGGCAGGCACGTCGGTGCCTCTCGTGATGCAGTCGCCGCTCATGGCGCGCATCTCGGGCAGCGGGCGCTGAATACCGTCATAGATATTGTCCAGCATGCCGGGTCCAAGCTCGACGGACATGGGCATACCGGTGGTCTCGACCGCGGCGCCGGGGCCCAGGCCGGAGGTTTCCTCGTAGACCTGGATGGAGGCGGTGTCGCCGGTCATATTCAGGATCTCGCCGATCAGGCGCTGAGAGCCCACGCGCACAACGTCGGAGACGTTGGCGTCTGCCAGGCCCTCGGCCACGACAAGCGGTCCGGATACCTTGGTAATTGTTCCGCTCATTACTTTCCTCCTTCCGCTCGACACTTACAAAGCGCAAGCGGGAATTTTGTATACGGACGGGAGATCAGTCTCCCAGAATGTTGGTGCCGACGGCGCGTTCCACCGCGTCGTGCAGGGCCTGCAGACCGAGGCCGGCGGAGCCCTCGCGGCCCGGGATCAGAATGATGGCGGGGCTGGGGCTGTCCTTGAATTTGTCGATCTCGGTATGGAGCTGGGCGGCAAAGTTTTCCTCAATGTAGATGATGGCGTACTCTTCCTCGCTCTCGCGGGTGAGCTGCCGGAGGATCTTTCCGGCCTCAGCGGTATTCTCGGCGGGGAAGGTGTCGAGGCCGAGGGCCTTAAAGCCCATGACCGTGTCACGCCCGCCAATAACGGCAATTTTAAGCATACAGCTCACGCAGCCTTTCCCGGATCGCCTGCGGCTTCACGCCGGCAAGCCTGCCCGTCAAAATCATGCGGACCGCCTGGATCTCACCCTCGACCGCGGCCAGATAAGCGAGCACCGCCTCGGGGCCGTAGCTGACGAGCTTGGCCTCGCGCAGATAGCTGTTCACACCGTTGTCGCAGGCGCGCTCGAAAGCGGTCATGCCGCCGCCGGAGAGGGCTTCCGCTCCCAGTGCCGCAGCCTTTTCAAGCGGGGTGTGGGCGAAGAGACCGGCAAGGCCGTCCTTGTCGGTACGCATCAGGCTCTGTACGCCGACGCTGCCGCCGTCCACCAGCACCTCCGCCAGAAAATCCTGGTTCTTGCCCATGCGCAGGGTGCGCACGGTGCTCTTGAGGTTTGCGCTGTCGGCGAGGGTTTTGGCGTAGCCGCGCAGAAAATCGCTGTTCAGGCTCTCGGCCATGGCGTTGAGTTCTGCAAAGTATGCCTTGTCCAGCACGAAGTCCGAAAGCTGGGGATTGGCCGTGCGGGCGAGCAGCGCCTTGGCCTCGGCCATGGCCTTGCCAAGTACCGGGGGAAGCTGGCTGTAACGCTCCTCGTTGTAGAGCTCCATGAGCTTTTCGCCCGGGACTCTGCCCGCGTCTGACAGCAGACGCTTTGCATCGGTGTTGACAGCCTCGGCCTTGATGATGGCCTTGGCATTGTGGTAATCATATTTGAGCTTGAAGACGTCCACCAGCTCCTTGTCCGGAGAGAGGCGGGCCAGTTCGTCGAACACCTCTGCGCGGTGTTCGGCGAGGGTCTGTTCCACCTCTGCCGCCGTGGACCGGGACATGTCGGGATACCCGCAGTCCGTCAGGATCTTGGCGGCGTCCTCAAAGGAGGCGGCGTCGAGCATGCGCGCGGCTTTTTCGTCGTTGAGGAGCTTTGGCTCCCTCGCGCGGAGCATGGCCGACACGCACAGATACGCTTCTTTTTTCGTTGACAATTTCTTCCCTCCCTTGTGGGGGTCCGTCAGCCGAAGAGAACGCCGGCGAGCTCGGCGGCCATCTCGTCGCGGCAGAGATCGACCAGAAGCTCCGCCGTGCAGTTGGCCTCGATGTTCCCGCGGCGCAGGATCAGGCCGCCCTTGAAATCACCGGTCTTTTCGGAGAGCGTGAGCTTGCCGCCCGTGAGGGCCTTGTTGGCAGCCTCGACGACCTTGGCGCCGACGGCTTTGCGGTCGCGGGCATTGAGCACGATCTCCTCGTCCCCGGTGACGCTGGCTTTCGCCGCGAGCTTCGCGAGCAGGGCGATGTACTCCGCTTCCGGCAGCTTCACGAGCTTGTCAACCGCAAGGTCAAAGCTCTCGGCCACCATCTCCTGCTTGAGGGCGAGGATGGTCTTGCGGCCTTCCATTTTGGCAAGGCGGTCCATGCTGTCAAGCCGGTCCTGGTTGGCTTTGACTCCGGCGCGGATTCTCTCGGCATAGGCCTCTTTTGCCTGCTTCTCATAGTCGGCGCGGATCCCGGCGCACTTCTCGTCCGCCTCTTTGAGGATCGCGTCGGCCTGGGCTTTGGCGTCGGCCTGGATATGTGCGATGATTTTTTCCGTGCCCTTCATAGCTTTCCCCTTCCTGTAATGCTTACAGGCTGATGCCGTTGAGCATCATGAAGGAAGCCAGCAGGGACAGAATGGCGTAGAACTCGACGGTGATGCAGAGGATCATGCCCTTGGACCAGTCATCGGGCTTCTTGGCCAGGATGTTGATGGACGCGGCTGCAACCTTGCCCTGGGCAATACCGGAGATCATGCCGCCGATGGCAATGGGCAGGCACGCGCCGAGGACCTGCAGGCCCTGTGCAACGGTCATGTCGGGGACGAGCTTGTTGAATGCGAGGAACCAGATAACGAAGCCGTACAGACCCTGGGTGCCGGGGATGACCTGGAGGATCATCGCCTTACCGAACTTGGAGGGATCCTCGGACACAAGGCCCGCGCCCGCTTCGCCGGCGATGCCGGTGCCCTTGGCAGAGCCGATGCCCGCCATGAATGCCGCAAGGCCAGCGCCCAGAATGCCCAGCGCGTAGCCGCCGATGGTGTTCAGAAATTCCATTGTTGTTTTCCTCCTCAATATGTGAATGGTTAATTGAGTATGATGTAACTGCCCGCAATCGAATTCATTCCTGCGGGTTGATATACTGCGTTTTAATGCGCAGCGGTTCGAAGGGCTTGCCGCCGTCCTGATAGAACTTGCCGAAGAACTCCAGGCACTGCAGTCTCAGGTCATGCACGAAGCAGCCCAGCAGGTTCAGCGCGAAATTCAGCGCGTGGCCGATCAGGAACACCACAATGAAGATGATGCCCGAAACCGGCGTCACCCCTTTTGCCGACGGCATGGCCGCGATGGTGTTGAACACCTGAGCCACGACGCCGCCCGCCAGCATCAGCGCCATGATACGCGAATAGCTAAGCACGTCGCCGAACCACCCGGTCAGGGTGTTGTAGATGCAGGAGAAGGGGGCTGTGAGCTTGCCGATGCCGGTGGCACTACGCATCGCGCCAAGGAGCAGCATCGCAACGCCGAGGATGAGCACGCCGAGGCCGATATTGTGCAGCATCGCCGCTTCCTTCCAGATCATCATCTGGGAGATCAACAGCAGGCCGCCGACGAGGATGACCCACTGTGCGCCCTCTTCAAGGATGGCACCTGCTTTGTCACCACGCTTCCAGCGCTGGACGAAGTTGACCGCCATGCCGGTGTTGAGGTGGATCATGCCGAGCACCATCGCGCCGTACAGTACTTCCGTGCTGTTTTCCACGGGACTGAACAGATGCGGCAGGCCGGGCCACTCGGAACCGAATATGCCAGCGATCACCTTCGGCGCGTCGCCGAAGAAGCCGCCGGTCAAAGCGCCCATGATAAAGGTGGAGATCCCGCCGTAAAGCAGAAGCCTGCAGAACGACAGGGTGCCTGCCCGGGGCTTGATCTTTTTCATAGCTACCAGGGCAGCCAATATCATGATGATGCCATAGCCCATGTCCGCCATCATCAGCCCGTAAAACAGGATGAAGAAGGGGGCCATCAAGGGGTTTGCGTCCACGCTGCCGTAGGCGGGCAGCGAGTACATGTCGGTCACCATGTTCAAAGCGTCGGTGAATTTGTTGTTTCTGAGCTTGACGGGGACCTTGGGATACTCGTCCTCGGTGGGATCGAGAGACTCCCACGCACAGCCGTAGCGCTCAAAGATTTCCGCAAGCTCCGCTTCCCGCTCGGCGGGGAACCAGCCCTCCATCACGAGGACGCTGTCCGTGCCGCAGAGCCGCTCCTCCGTCTCCGCCATGGCGATCTTGACCTTCACCCGGTCGGCGGCGAGCTTGAGCTCGTCTCTATGTACGGCGTCGTCGACGATGTAGCGCACGCAGTTTTCCTTCTCGGCCGCAAGCTGTTTGAGCTCCTGTTCGGCGTTGAGCTGGCACTCGCGCGCCGTGGAGCTTTCGCCCGTCAGGGCCGAGGCCGTGAAGCCAAAGGGACGCAGCGCGTCCTGCATTTCGGCAAGCTTTTCGCGCATGCACACCAGAAGCACATAGTGGGCCTTCTTTTCCTCGTGGACGGAGAAGATTTCCGCCTCCTCGTCCACCGCCTCGATCGCGGCACTCACCGTCTCCATCGGAAAACGGGCCGGGATGGAACCCGTCAGCACGCTGCAGCGCTCGGTGCCCTCAAAGTTCAAAGGCAGGTCGAGCGAGAGCCAGGGCTGCAGGGATTCGATCACCGAACGCAGCCGGCTTTCCTCGGCCCCGATGCGCTTGATGCGCGCATCGTAGCCTTCGATGGTTTCCGCGGTTCGGAGCGCACCGGAAAGGCCGGTGTCGTCCAGCAGGACGCGGTCTTCCAGCTCGGGCTTGGCCGCGAGCATCTTGGTCTTCTTCGGCGCATAGGTGTTCAGCAGGTCGATGGCGTGCACGAGGGTCTGGTGCTGTGCCTTGAGCTTACTCAGTTCGCTGCTTTCGGGATGCACGAGCGCTGCGGCTTCGCTGTCGGCGAGGGCGTCCTCCGCCTCCGAAAACTCAACGCAGCCGTGGCGGATCAGCTCCTTGAGCAGTTCCTCCTTGCTGTCGCGGACAGCCAGCAGCCGGAGCTTTTTCATTTTTTCAATGGCCATCTCAGCTGTTCACTATCCTTTCCACAACTTTTGCCGCGGCCGTATCCAGCTTCCCCTGCGCCTTGGCGCGCAGCGCGGCCTTCTGGTTTTCCAGCTCCTTTGACAGCTTTTCCGCCTCGGACGTCGCTTTGGCATTGACCTTTCCGCTGAGCTCCTTCAGCTCTTCGTCGGCTTTCTGCAGAGCAGATTGCACCGCAAGCTTTCCGGCACTCTCCGCGTCGGCGGCAAGCTGCTTTGCCCGCAGCTGAGCGTTGGCAACGGATGACTTCGCCTCCGCTTCCGCCTGGGCAATATTGCTGATTGCTTCAAATGACATTGGCACACCCCCTTTGGTTTGATTGGGCTTCGTGACTGCGTTTTCTTGAACGGAAAACGCCCCCGGCGAATGGTGATCTTTTTCAGAAAAAGACCGTACTCCGGGGTATTTTTCCATCTTGATTATTATATCACAAGCAACATGAATTCGGCAACAGCAGGAAGGAAGATTCTGTTGGATTTTTTAAGTTTTTTACTCCAGCTCCACCTTGCACTGGCGGCCGGTTCCGGCATCGACATAGACGCGCGCCCCGGGGGAGCCGCCATCCCCGTCGGCGACAGTCAGCTCCCAGCAGGGGAGGTAGGCGCCGCCGGGACTTTTCACGATCAGCGGCCTTGTCGATGCGGCCTGCACGCCCTCCGGCAGAGTGGCAAGTGCCGCGGCCTCATCCGTTTCCCAGCTCAGCTCCACGGCCCGGGCACTGTATTTCGTCGCGTCAAAGGAATAGACGCTCCCGTCGTCCAGCGCAATGGAGATGCGCAGAGAATCGTCCGGGCGCATGACGCCGTCCTGCGTCGGTGCGTAAACAAAGGCCGCAACGGTATCGGTACCGCCGGAGGCATAGAGGACGAGATCCTCATAACCCATACGCTGGAGAAAGGCTTCAGCCTTCTCCTGCGCCTGTTCCAATGTGATCGCTGCGGCGCTCACTAGCCGGGAGCGGCCCATGAACGCAAGCCCCCTCCGGCTCACGCCAATGAGCAGACCGCCCGCGCTGTAGCAGCGCCGCCCGTCCGGGCCCTCATACGTGTATTCCTCGCGCAGTTCCCGGGGCTCGGTATCGGCTGCTCTGGCGGCGATTTCCAAAACCTCTGCGTCTGTGAGCGTGCCGCCGCTGTCCTCCTGCGCGGGACTGTAGCGGCCCTCGTAGGAAAATTCCTCAGGCGCGGTGAAGCTGCTCTCGTACCCCAGCAGCAGGGCGGAGAGCTTCTGCGTGCCGCCGTCGTCCACGTTGCGCAGACGATCCTCGCGCGTATCCATGAGGATGCTGCCCTCGTGAAGCTGCGCCTGCATCTGCATGAGCTGCCCGGCAAAATCCGCCGCCGCTTCCCCAAAGGCACGCAGATGCTCCCGGTGCTCGGCGGGAAGCTGCATCTCCGTGAGGGCGCAGAGGCTCTTCGCGTAGTCCCCGGCCCGACCCAGAAAGCCCTGCAGGTGCTCCATCTCCTGAGTTTCAAAGGGCAGAACGGAAAGCGCCGTCTCCGCTGAGAGCGCATCGGCGTAGGCCTGGGCGCAGAGGCTTTTGCCCAGGGCTTCGTCGGTCACAAAGCTGAGCTTGGTAAGTGTCTCGCTCAGGCCCTCGGAAGCATTGACGGCGGCCTCAAAGGCGCGGGCGGATTCAAAGCCCGCGGTCAGGCGCAGGCGGTCAAGCTGCCGCGCGGCAGCAAAAGCGTAAGCTGTCAGAGCAATCAGCACCGCGAGGGTGTAGATCAACAGTTAACGCGAAAATTTCAAAGTCACAGGTAATTCCCCCCCTTTTCGCTTAGGATGTGCAGAAAGAGGGAAAATATGAAAAAAACAGGCAGGCACGAAAGTGCCTGCCTGAATAGGTGGTTCAATGCTTGCTTATGCGGCTTCCTGAACGGGGAGATCGCCCGCGACGAGATCCGCCGCGTTCTGGCCGGCGATGCGGCCGTAGATGGTGAAGTCGGCCACAGCGTTGCCGCCCAGACGGTTGTTGCCGTGCACGCCGCCGGTGACCTCGCCCGCTGCGAACAGGGCGGGGATCACATTGCCTTCGGTGTCGATGACCTGGGCGTTGTCGTTGATCTTGATGCCGCCCATGGTGTGGTGGACGCCGGGCTGGACCTTGATGGCGTAGAAGGGAGCCTGATCAAGAGGATTGGCGAAGGAAACGCGGCCAAACTCGGGATCGGACTTCTGCTCCACGCAGGCGTTCCAGTTGGTCATGGTATTGGCAAAGGTCTCGGCGGGAGCGCCGATGGCCTCGGCCAGCGCCTCATAAGTGTCGCCGGTCTCGGCAAAGCCCTTCTTGACATAGCCCTGGATGACGTTGGACTTGTCATACATGCGGCTGTCAATGATGAGCCAGGCATAGCCGCCGGTCTGTTCAAACTCGGCTGCACTGACCTTGTCGCGGGTGGAGACTTCGTCGAAGAAGCGCTCGCCTTCCTGGTTGACCAGGATGGCGCCGTCGCCGCGCAGACCCTCGGTTATGAGGTTTGCGCTGGTGCCTTCAACGTGGACGGTCGGGTGGAGCTGGATCTGCTCCATATCGACGGTGTCAGCGCCGACAGCCTGGGCCATCTGGATGCCCTGACCCTGGATGCCGGGGGCGTTGGTGGTGATGAAGCCGTCAAGCTCGGGGCGGACAGCCTTGATCATGTCGTTGTTCGCGCCGAAGCCGCCGGAGGCGATGACGACCGCCTTGGCATTGATGATGTAGGAGGTATCCGCGCTCTCGGCTTTCACGCCGACAGCCTGGCCGTTATCCATCAGGATCTCGGTGGCGGGAGTGTCGGTCAGGAGCTTGATGCCGCGCTTTTCAAGGTTCTCCTGGAGCAGGGGAACCACGTAAGCGCCGACGGAGAGGGACTTGCCGTTTTCGTCCACCGGGCGGTGGATGCGCTTGACGGAGGCGCCGCCGAAGGCAGCCACGTCGTGCAGGATGATCTCGGGATCGAGGGAATCGAGCCAGTCGATGGCGTCGGGGCTGGACTCGACGAGCTTCTTGACGAGGGCGGGATCGTTCATGCCGCCGCCGCCGATGAGGGTATCGAGCTGGAAGAGCTCAGAGGTATCAAAGTAGCCCTGGGGATCGGCCTGGTAGGCGGCCCACTGTTCTTCAACGATCTTGCCCAGCTCCTGGATGCGCTCGTTGTCGGGGAAGTTGGCGACCTTCTTGAGGGTGGCTTCAACGCCCGCGGCTTCGCCGAACTCGTTCATGTTGCGCCACTCGGTGGGGCCGGCGTTCATGCCGCCGGTGGAACGGACGGAGTTGCCGCCGGGGAAGCTGGTGCTCTCGAGGATGATGACGTTCGCGCCCTCATCGGAGGCGGTGATGGCGGCGGTCATGCCGGCGCCGCCGGCACCGATGACCACGACGTCGCAGTCAAGGGTCTCCGCAGCCTTCTCAGCGGGGGCAGCCTCAGCAGGAGCGGCAGCGCCCGAGTAGGAGGCGGGATCAAAGCCCATGGCGGTCAGGGCCTGGGTGACGGCGGTCTTGATGGCGGTGGTGGTGACAGTCGCGCCGGTGATGCCGTCGACCTCAATGGTGTTGGCGGCGACCATTGCGCCGGGGAGCTTCTCAACGGCCACGGAGCCGATGCCCGGGGTCTCGTTCTGCTCGAGAACGTTCACTTCATAGATGGTGTTCGCGTCGGCCTTGACCTCGACCACGACGTCGCCGTCGATGCCGGTGCCTTTGCCGGTGGCGGTCTGAACGCCGTCAGCCGCGGGAGCGGCAGCCTCAGCGGGGGCAGCTTCCTCAACAGCGCCGCCGCCTGCAAAGCTGGACGCGCTCTGGCCGGCGATGCGGCCGAAGACGATAAAGTCACACACAGCGTTGCCGCCGACGCGGTTGCCGCCATGGATGCCGCCGGTGGTCTCGCCGCAGGCGAAGAGGCCGGGGATCACATCGCCTTTGGTGTCAATGACTTCTGCCTTGGTGTCGATCTTGATGCCGCCCATGGTGTGGTGGATGCCCGGGGCGATCTTGATGGCATAGAAGGGGGCGAGAGCCTGCTTCTCCATGCCGTTGTTGCGGCCCCACTCGGCGTCCTCACCCTTCTCGCAGGACTCGTTCCAGGCGACCATGGTGTTGACGAAGTTCTCGATCGCATCACCCTCAAGACCCATCTCCTGGGCAAGCGCGACGTAGGTGTCGCCGGTGAGGGCGTAGCCGCCGTCGATGAACTTGTGGGTCAGGGCGAGGTTATCAACCATGTTCTGGTCGAAGATGATGAAGCAGTAGCCGTCCGGCTGCTTGAGCTCGGCCTGGGAGACCACGTCGCGGCCGGCCAGGTCGTTGACGAAGCGCTTGCCCTCGGTGTTGACGATGACAGCGCCGTAGCTGCGCAGGGACTCAGAGACCAGCAGACCGTTGGACTGGATGACGGTCGGGTGAAGCTGGATCTGCTCCATGTCCACGGTGTCGGCGCCGACAGCCTGGGCCATCATGATGCCGTCACCCTGGGCGCCCGCATGGTTGGTGGTAACCGCGTTGGCAAGAGAAGGATCATAGCTTGCCATGAGCTCGAAGTTCGCGCCGAAGCCGCCGGTCGCAAGGACGACTGCCTTGGCGTTGATGGTGTAGTCGTGACCCTCGTCCTCGGCCTTGACGCCGACAGCCTGACCGTTATCCATCAGGATCTCGGTGGCCTTGGTGTTCACGCGCACGTCGATGCCGAGTTCCTCAGCCTTGGCGGAGAGCTTGGCGACCAGATAGGCGCCGACAGCCTGGCCGTCAGCGGGCTGGTGCAGGTACTGGTGCTGGGTGCCGCCGGTGGCCTTGACCTTGGCCAGAGGCGCGTCGATGGAGAAGAGCCAGTCGACCGCTTCGGCGCTGTTCTCAGCCAGGGTGCGGACCAGATCGGGGTTGGCCAGATCATGGCCCAGACGGAGCGTATCGGCGACAAAGTTGTCCACGGTGTTGCCCTCGAGACCGAGCTCGGCCTGCACTTTGGTGTCGGCCGCGTTCATGCCGCCCTCGGCGCGCAGGCTGTTGCCGCCGACAAAGGGCATCTTCTCAAGCAGAATGACCTTCATGCCCTGCTGGGTCGCCATGACGGAGGCAGTCAGGCCCGCGCCGCCGGCACCCACTACGACCACGTCGCAGTCGAGGGTGACAGCTTCCTTCTCGGCGGGGGCAGCTTCCGCAGCAGGAGCGGCAGCGCCCGCGTAGGCGGCGGGATCAAAGCCCATAGCGGTCAGGGCCTCGGTAACGGCGGTCTTGATGGCGGTGCTGGTGACAGTCGCGCCGGTGATGCCGTCGACCTCAAGGCTGTTTGCCTCGACGATGGCGCCGGGGAGCTTCTCAACGGCCACAGAGCCGATGCCCGGAGTCTCGTTCTGTTCAAGGATATTGACCTCGTAGATCTTTTCTGCGTCGGCCTTGACCTCGACAACGACGGGGCCGTCGATGCCGTTGCCCTGGCCCTGCGCCGTGGCGGGCTCGTCCGCGTAGGCGGGAACGGCCAGCGACAGGAGCATCAGGACTGCCAACATCAGGGATAGGTACTTCTTCATGTCTTTCCTCCTTCGTGTTGTTCGGATTTTCTCCGTTTCCGACAGTGCTTTCTGTCCGTGAAAATCTGTCGAATCATAAAAAAATTATAACGTATAACAGGGGGTAAAGTCAATTGAAACTATGGGCTGAACTGGAAAAATCTCCGGCAGCGATTGCTGCCGGAGATCTGGTCTGATGATACGTTTATGCGGCGTTGTGCAGGGCCTCAGTGACGGCAGTCTTGATGGCGTCGGAGGTGACGGTGGCACCGGTCACACCATCGACATCGGTGGAGTTTGCCTCCACAATGCGGCCGGGCATCCAATCCGCGGCAACGGAGCCGACACCCTGAGTCTCGCTGTGTTCGAGGACCTTTACGTCGAGGATGTTCACGCCGTCGGTGGTGACTTCAACGGTGATGGGGCCGTTTTTGCCGTTAACGGTGACCTGCACGGTGACAGGCTCGGAAAGAGCTGCGGCAGCCCCGCCGTTCTTTGCAAGCTCAATGGCGGTGGTGACGGCGCTCTTGATAGCGTCGGAGGTGATTGTCGCGCCGGTCACGCCGTCCACGTCGGCGGAATTGGCCTCAACGATGCGGCCGGGCATCCAGTCGGCGGCGACAGAGCCGACACCCTGAGTCTCGCTGTGCTCGAGGACCTTTACGTCGAGGATGTTCACGCCGTCGGTGGTGACTTCAACGGTGATGGGGCCGTTTTTGCCGTCGACGGTGGCCTGCACGGGGACAGGGTCGGAAAGAGCTGCGGCAGCCCCGCCGTTCTCCGCAAGGTCAAGGGCCCGACGGACAGCAGTCTTGATGGCGTCGGAGGTGATGGTCGCGCCGGTGACGCCGTCGACGTCGGCGGAATTGGCCTCCATGATGCGGCCGGGCATCCAGTCGACGGCGACAGAACCGACACCCTGGGTCTCGCTGTGCTGACGGACATCCACCTTGGTGATGATGCCGTCCTTCACGACGACATCGACTACGATGGGGCCGTTCCTGCCGTCCACAGTGGACTCCAGCGCGGCGGAGCCGGTGTGGGTCTCCTTCTCGACGGGGGCGAGTTCCTCAGCGGGCTCTTCCGCGGGTGCGGGTTCCTCGGCTGGAGCGCCGGAGCGGATGGCTTCCAGAGCCTCGGTGACGGCGGTCTTGATGGCAGTGCTGGTCACGGTGGCGCCGGTGATGCCGTCAATGTCGACGGAGTTAGCGTCCACGATGGCGGCGGGGAGCTTCTCAACGGCGACGGAGCCGATGCCCGGGGTCTCGTTCTGCTCAAGGATATTGACCGCGTAGATCTTCTCCGCGTCGGCGGTGACCTCGACGACGACGGGGCCGTCAATGCCGTTGGCCTGAGCCTTGGCGGTGGCAGCGCCCTCGGGAATATCAGCGGAAGCGGCGGGTTCTGCAGCGGGTGCGGGCTCTTCGGCGGGGGCCGGTTCTACGGCGGCGGCAGGGGCCGCGTCACCGGCACCGAAGTTTGCGGGATCAAAGCCTGCGGCGGTGAGCGCCTCGGTGATGGCGGTCTTGATAGCGGTGCTGGTCACGGTCGCGCCGGAAATGCTGTCGACCGCAATGGAGTTCGCCTCGACGATGGCGGCGGGGAGCTTTTCAACAGCGACGGAGCCGATGCCCGGGGTCTCATTCTGCTGGAGGATGTTGACCTCATAGATCTTGTCGGCGTCGGCCACGACCTCGACCACGACATCGCCGTCGATGCCGGTGCCCTTGCCGGTCGCGGTGACCTTGCCGTCTTCGGCGGCCACGGGTGCGGCAATCTCCACCTCGGGTTCAGGCTCGGGGGCCACAAAGCCGAAGGAGGCCGGATCGAAGCCCGCAGACTCAAGAGCCGCAGCAGCGGCAGCCTTGATGGCCTCGCTCGTCACGGTGGCGGAAGAGACGGAATCGACCGCCAGAGAGTTTGCCGAGACAATGGCGGCGGGCAGCTGCTCGACAGCGAGGGAGCCGATGCCCGGGGTCTCGTTCTGACCCGTAACTGCGACGGAATAGATAGTGTCTTTGTCAGCAGTGATCTCGACAGTCACATCACCCTCCTTGCCGGGTGCGGTGCCGGTGACGGTGACCGCGTCTTTCGACGCTTTTTTCATACCCGGCGACGGAAGATCACGGCTGACGACGATGTTGACGATCAACACGGCAATCAGCGCCAGAACCAGGATCAGGTCAAAGGAGCTGAATTTCTTTTCCAGGTTGTGTTTCATGACGTTTCCTCCAGAATGATTTAGTCGGGGAAAACAGGATTTCTACATCTATCAAATTGTATAGGATTCTGAAACATTTTGCAAGAGGAAATGTGCAAGTTAATGAATTATCAAATGTCTATTCCTCGATGTCGCGTCTGCCGCGGAAAAAGGCCCGCAGAAGATCGGCGCATTCCGCCTCCGATACCCCGGCAAATACCGCCGGGCGATGGCCGAAGCGCTCAAAGAACAGGTCGATGACACTGCCGCAGGAACCGGACAGCGCCTCACGCGCACCGAAAACCAGCGTCGGGATGCGGGCATTGATGATTGCGCCCGCGCACATGGGGCAGGGCTCAAGCGTGACATAGAGCGTGCAGCCGTTCAGCCGCCAGTCACCCAATGCTTTGCAGGCTTCCCGGATGGCTTCCACCTCGGCGTGGGCGGTGGCGTCGCCGCTCTCCTGCCGTCGGTTGCGCCCCCGGCCGAGGACAGAGCCGTCAGGCCCGACGACGACAGCCCCGACCGGAACCTCTCCGTGGGCATACGCCTCCCGGGCGAGCTCCAGGGCGAGAGACATGTGGTGTTCGTGTTCGGTCATGGCGGTCACCTCCGGTGAATACGAAATAAGGCCGCCGTTTCCGGCGGCCTCATCGTTCAAATGACGGTTATACCAGTGCGGCGGTGATGATGCTCATCAGGTAGACTTCTTCTGCGTTGCAGCCGCGGGAGAGGTCGTTGATAGGAGCGTTCAGGCCCTGCAGGATGGGGCCGAAGGCCATGTAGCCGCCCAGACGCTGGGCGATCTTGTAACCGATGTTGCCGGACTGGATCTCGGGGAAGATGAAGGTGTTGGCATAGCCCGCAACGGAGCTGCCGGGGAACTTGAGCTGGCCGACAGTGGGGCTGACGGCGGCGTCAAACTGCATCTCACCGTCGCAGGCGAGCTCGGGATGCGTCTCCTTGACGATGGCGGTGGCATTGCGCATGAGCTCGGGGCCGGGGCCCTTGCCGGAGCCCTTGGTGGAGAAGGAGAGCATGGCGATCTTCGGGTCGATGCCGAAGACCTTGGCGGTGCGGGCGGTCTCGACGGCGACCTCGGCCACCTGCTGGGCGGCGGTCAGCACGACATTGCCTTCCTTGTCCTTCTTGTCCTCATAGGAGATGTTGATGGCGCAGTCGCCCATGGCGATCATCTCGTCGCCGCGGGAGAGAATGAAGCAGGAGGAGACGAGGTTTGCGCCCTTCTTGGTCTTGACGAGCTGCAGGGCGGGACGCACGGTGTCAGCGGTGGAGTAGGTGGCGCCGCCGAGCAGGGAGTCGGCCAGACCTTCCTTGACGAGCATGGTGCCGAAGTAGTTGGACTTCATGAGCATGGCACGGGCTTCCTCAGCGGTGGCCTTGCCCTTGCGCAGCGCGACGAAATCGTCGACAAACTTGTCCATCTCGGGGTAGGTCGCGGGATCGAGGATCTCCAGACCCTCAATATCGAAGCCGCCCTTGGCTGCGGCAGCCTTGACCTCGTCGACATTGCCGACGAGCACGGGGGTCAGGAAGCCGTCTTTCTTCAGACGCGCGGCAGACTCGAGGATACGGGCGTCGGTGCCCTCGGTGTAAACGATCTTGCGGGGGTTGGCCTTGAGAATTTCTACGAGATTTTCAAACATGGATTTTCCCTCCACTTTTTATTTTTGTTCCAACAAATTAAGGATAACACGAACAGGCCGGGATTTCAAGATTCATTATGATCTTTACATCTCAAACAGATTGATCTGGTTGCTGTCGGGCATCTCACCGAGGGCACCGAGAGTCTTGAGCTGTTCGATATGCGCCTGGGACACCTTGGGGCAGGCCGCCGACAGCTCCTGTACGGAGATGAAGGTCCGGCCGCTCTCGCCCGCGCGCATGAGGTCCCAGGCCGCCGTCTCGCCGAGACCGGAGATCGCCACGAACGGGGGCCGGAGCTTCCCGTCGTCGGTGATCAGAAATTTGGTGGCGTGGGATTTATAGAGATCGATGGGCGCAAACAGATAGCCGCGCAAATTCATCTCATACACCGCCTCCATGGTGACAAGCAGGTCCTCTTCGTTTGCGGTGAGGTTGGGGCGGCGGTGCATCTCGTTGATCCTTCTGCGCACGTCGTCGGCCCCGCCGCACATGATGCCCGCGTCGAAGCCGCCTTTCTGACTGCGGCGGTAGAAGTAGGCGGAGTAGAAAGCCAGAGGCTCATGCACCTTGAACCAGGCAATGCGGAAGGCCATCATGACGTAGGCCACCGCATGGGCCTTGGGGAAGAGGTAGGCAATCTTGCGGGCGGATTCGATGTACCAGTCGGGCACGCCCTTGTCGCGCATCTGCTGCTCGGCGTCGCCGGGAAATTCGCCGGTCTTCTTGACCTTGCCCTTACGCACGGCCTCCATGGTCTTGAAGGCCAGCGACGGCTCGATGCCGACCTGGATGAGATAGAGCATGATATCGTCGCGGCAGCCGATGGTCTCGTTGACGCTGGCCACGCCGTTTACGATGAGGTCGTGGATGTTGCCCGCCCACACGTCGGTGCCGTGGGAGAAGCCGGAAAGCCGGATCAGCGTATCAAAGCCCTTGGGCTGGGTGTCCACCAGCATCTGGCGGGTGAAGGGGGTGCCGAACTCGGGCACGCCGATGGTGCCGGTCTTGCCGATGATGGGATCATCGTCCGGAAGCCCCAGGGCCGCAGGGGAAGTGTAGATGGACATGGTCTCGGGGTCGGAGAGGGAAATCTCCTTGGCGTCCACCCCGGTCATGTCCTCCATCATGCGGATCATGGTGGGGTCATCGTGACCCAGCTCGTCGAGCTTCAAGAGGTTCGACTCCATGCAGTGGTATTCGAAGTGGGTGGTGATGATGTCGGAGTTGGGATCGTCCGCCGGGTGCTGGACCGGGCAGAAGTCTGTCACGTCCTTGTCCTGTGGAATGACGACCAGACCGCCGGGATGCTGGCCCGTGGTGCGCTTGATGCCCACAAGGCCGAGGGCGAGGCGGTTTTCCTCCGCCTTGGTGGCGGTGATGCCGCGCTCCTCGAGGTATTTCTTCACATAGCCGTAGGCGGTCTTTTCGGCGAGGGTGCCGATGGTGCCGGCGCGGAACACGTGGTCTGAGCCGAAGAGTGTTTCGGTATACTTGTGGGCCTTGGCCTGGTACTCGCCGGAAAAGTTCAAGTCAATATCGGGGGTCTTCTCGTTGCCGGGATAGCCCAGGAAGGTCTCGAAGGGGATGTCAAAGCCGTCGCGCCGCATGCGGGTGCCGCAGTCGGGGCAGTCCTTTTCCGGCATGTCCGCGCCGCAGCCGTAGGTGCCGTCGGTGAAAAACTCGGAGTGCTTGCACTTGGGGCAGACATAGTGGGGCGGCAGGGAGTTGACCTCCGTGATGCCGGACATGTAGGCAACGATGGAGGAACCGACGCTGCCTCGCGAGCCGACCAGATAGCCGTTTTCCAGGGAGTTCTGCACCAGCTTCTGGGCAGACATGTAAATCACGTCGTACTGGTGGTCGAGGATGGTGTTGAGCTCCACGTCCACGCGGTCCTGAACGATCTTGGGCGCGGGGTCGCCGTAGATGCGGTGCATCTTCTCATACACGAGGCGTTTCAGGTCCTCGGCCGAATTTTCGATCTTGGGCGCGAAGAGGTCCTTGGGGAGAAGTTCGATCTCTTCCACCTGGTCGGCGATGGCGCGGGTGTTGGTGACAACGACCTCATAGGCCGTCTCCTTGCCGAGATACTGAAATTCCGCCAGCATCTCTTCGGTGTTGCGGAAGAAGATGGGGCAGTCGCGGTCGGCGTCGGAAAATTTCTTCGCAGCCTGCAGGATTTTGCGGTACTGCTCGTCCTCGGCGTCGAGGAAGTGAACATCCGAGGCGGCGATGACGGGCTTGCCCATCTCGCGGCCGAGGTTCAGAATCGTGCGGTTGTAGTCCTGCAGAACCTCCACGCCGCTGACGCGCCCGTTATCCACCAGAAAGCCGTTGTTGCAGATGGGCTGGATCTCGAGATAATCGTAGAGGGAGGCGATCTTTTTGAGCTCGTCGTGACCGGCGCCGGTCATGACCGCGCCGTAGAGTTCGCCCATGCCGCAGGCGGAGCCGACGAGGATACCCTCCCGGTGCTGCAGCAGCAGACTCTTCGGGATGGTGGGCACACGGTGGAAGTATTTGAGGTAGGACTGGGAGATCATCTCATAGAGATTCTTGAGGCCCACCTTGTTCTTGACAAGCAGGATCATGTGGTGGGTCTTCGCCACGTCCGTGCGCCGCAGGGTGTGATAGACGCTTTCAATATCGTCCACGGTCTTGGCGCCCTGCTGCCTGAGCATCGGCAAAAACTTCCCCATCATGCGCGCCACGACCATGGCATCGTCCGAGGCACGGTGGTGGTTGAACTGGGGCAGCCCCAGGTGGTTGGAGACGATGTCCAGCTTGAAGCGCTTGAGCTCCGGGCACAGCGCCTGGCTCAGGGCCAGGGTGTCGAGAAAGACCGGCTGAAAGCGCAGACCCTGGCGGATGGAGGCCGCCGTCATGAAGCCCACGTCAAAGTGGGCGTTGTGGGCAATGATGGGCCGGTCCCCGACAAACTCCATGAACATCTGCATGGCTTCCTTTTCCAGCGGCGCGCCCTGCACGTCGCTGTCGCGGATGCCGGTGAGATTGGTGATGTCCGGCGGAATGTGCCGCTGGGGATCGACAAAGGTGTTGAAGGTCTTTTTGATCTCGCTGCCGGAAAAGAGAATGGCGCCGATCTCGGTCATGCGGTCGGTCTGGGCGTTGAGACCGGTGGTCTCAATGTCGAAGGCCACAAACTCGGTGTCCAGCGGGAGGCTTGACTTGCCGATGACGGCGCTGTTGCCGTCCATGTCGTTGAGGTAATAGGCCTCCATGCCGTAGATGATCTTGACGCCCTCTTTTTTGCCCGCCTTCCACATGTCCGGGAAAGCCTGGGCCACGCCGTGGTCGGTAACCGCGATGGCGGGCATGCCCCAGTAGGCCGCGCGCTTGACCGCGGCGGCGGGGTCAGTGAGAGCGTCCAGCGCGGAAAAGCGGGTGTGCAGATGCAGCTCCACGCGCTTTTCGGGCGCGTTGTCCGGACGGATCACGCGCTTGGATTTCATGATGTTTCTGGGGTCGAGCACCATGTCGTCATCGTACTTGGAGTAGATGATCTCGCCCTGGACGATCAGGTGGTCGCCGGGCTTGATTTCGTCGATGATGCTCTTATCGTCGTCCGAGCGGAGAAAGCGGGAAATGCGCACGGAATTGGTGCGATCGGTCATGTCAAAGCACAGGACTGCCCCGCCGCTTTTCTGAATCGTGCGGCTCGTGACGGCGACCACGTCGCCCTCCACCGCCACACGCCCGGATTCGAGATTGAGGGTATTCATGGGAACGGGCTTCATCTTGATCTGCCGCCCCATGAGGACGTTCCCCACGGGCTTGGAGAAATTGGAGCTCATGCGTGTGTCCACCGCCGCGGCGCTGGCCTTTACGCGCGGATACTCCGGGAGGATGACCACGGTGTCCAGATTGTAGTCCAGGCGGATGTTCTCGCTGATGCGCTGGATATCCACCGGGGACGGCATGGAGGCAAACCACGCCGCGATGGATACACTGCGCTGCTTCACATCCACCTGCACGTCCGTGACGTAAGCCTTGTCCAGTCCTCCCGCCGCCGCGGAAAGATTCTCACAGCCGGGGAAGATGGTCAGAAAGGGGGTATGGTCGCTCATGCCTCCTGCCCGTCGCTTTCAATGAGATCGATCAGCCGGTCGCAGAGTTCCTCATACGGGTATGTACCGAGGACCACGCCTTTTTTGAAAATCAGGCCCTTGTCTTTGCCGCCCGCGATGCCGTAGTCGGCCTCGCGCGCTTCGCCCGGCCCGTTGACCACGCAGCCCATGACGGCGACCGTGATGTCGCGCTTCATGTCTTTTACGCGGGATTCGACCTCGGAGGCGAGGGAGATGAGGTCGATCTCCGTCCTGCCGCAGGTGGGGCAGGACACGAATTTCACGCCGCCGGGTCTGAGGCCCGCGGCCTTCAAAATGGCGATGCCGACACTGACCTCGCGCACGGGGTCGGCGGTGAGGGAGACACGGATGGTGTCGCCGATGCCCTCAGATAAAAGGGTGCCGATGCCGACGGCGGACTGGATGGTGCCGTTCCACTCGGTGCCCGTCTCCGTCACGCCGAGGTGCAGGGGGTAGGGGAAGGTCTCAGCCGCGAGGCGGTAGCTCGCGATCGTGAGCGGCACGGAGGAGGTCTTGAGAGACAGGCAGATATCGTCAAAGCCGAACTTGTTCAGAAGCTCCACATGGCCCTGCGCGCTCTCCACCATGGCCTCGGGGCAGGGGTGACCGAATTTTTCCACAAGCCGCTTTTCAAGCGAGCCCGCGTTGACGCCGATGCGGATGGGGATGTGCCGCGCCTTGCAGGCTTCCGCCACGGCCTTGACGTTTTCCTCCCCGCCGATGTTGCCGGGGTTGATGCGGATCTTGTCGATGCCGCGCGCGGCGGCCTCAAGGGCGAGGCGGTAGTCAAAGTGAATATCCGCCACGAGCGGGACCGATACCTGTTCCTTGATGGCGGATACGACCTTTGCCGCCTCCATGTCGGGAATGGCTATGCGCACGATGTCGGCGCCTGCGGCCTGCATGGCGCGGATCTGTTTGACGGTTGCCTCCACGTCCCAGGTCTTGGTGGAGCACATGGTCTGCACCGTGACCGGCGCGCCGCCGCCGACGGGCAGGGTGCCGAGCTGTATCTGTTTGGTTTGGGTTCTATTCATCTCGTAAAGATCCTCCAGAAATCATGCAGCATCACGAAGGCCATCAGCCCGAGCAGCAGGACCATGCCCGCCGCGTGGATGTAGCCCTCATACTTGGGGTTGAGCTTTTTGCGCGTCACGCTCTCAATGACCCAGGTCACCAGCAGCAGGAAGATCCTGCCGCCGTCCAGGGCCGGGAGCGGCAGAAGGTTCATGATCGCGAGGTTCACCGCGATAAAGGCGGTGAGGTAGAAGATGTTATAGAAGGCATCCCCGGCGGTCTCGGCGCTCTCGCCGGTCTCGGCCATGAGGTCCACAATGCCGACGGGGCCGCTCATCTCCTCCACGCTGACCCTGCCGTGAATGAGTTCGTCAAGACCCAGCTTCACCCAGCGGGAAAACTCCATGCAGGTGTTCCATGCGTTTTTTACGACCGTGGCGGGTGTCGCTTCCTCATAGCCGAAGTAGAAGCCGTACATCTTCTGGCTCTGGCCCTCGTAGAGAATGCGCTCCATGGGGAAGTCGCTGAGCACGACTTTCTTCCCGCCGCGTTTGAGCACGAGGTCATAGACCCCGTCGCCCTGGTCAAGAAAGTCGCCCACGTCCGTCTGCATGAAAATGCGTTTGCCGTTGATTTTATAAAACTCGTCGCCTTTGTGAAGGCCTTCCTCACTCTGGTAGGGGCAGCCCTCCATAAAGTCTGCGATTACGGGGGCGCGAAAGCCGTAGGCACCTGTGTAGAGTATGATGACGATCACAAGGCCCAGCAGAAAGTTCATGGCCGCCCCGGCAACGAGAATGAGCGCCCGCTTCCACGGGGCCTGATTGGTAAAGGCACGGGGGTCTGAAGACTCCTCATCCTCGCCCATCATGGCGCAGTAGCCCCCAAAGGGCACAATACGCAGGGAGTAGAGAGTCTCCCTGCCCTGCTTCTGCAGAATCGCCGGGCCCATGCCCAGGGCAAATTCCAGGACGTTCACGCCGCAGAGCTTTGCCACGGCAAAGTGGCCGAACTCATGAATGCCCACAAGAAGGCCGAATAATAAAATTGCGAAAACTGCGTAAAGTGCGGTGGTCATAGATCAGTCTCCTGAAAAGATTACAGTTGTGCGTTGATAAGTGTGGCGTTAAAACTTCTCTCTCACGTACACCCTCGCGGCCTTGTCGGCGGCAAGGATGGTGTCGAGATCCGGGTGGGCGGTGAAGGGGATGGCCTCGACTGCCCCGGCTGCGGCGTCATAGATGCGGTTGTAACCGAGCTCTCTTCTGAGAAACTTGTGAACCGCCACCTCGTTTGCCGCCGACATGACACAGGCCGCTGTGCCGCCTTTTCTCGCGCAGTCCATGGCGAGCCTGAGGCAGGGCGTTTTCTCATAATCGGGTGCCTCGAATGTGAGGTCGCGCAGCTTATAAAAGTCCAAGTGCTCGAACATCGAGGGGCAGCGCTCGGGGTAGGTGAGCGCAAGCTGGATGGGAAGGCCCATGTCGGGCACCCCGAGCTGGGCGATCACCGTCCCGTCGCACAGCTCCACCATCGAGTGGATCACGCTCTGGGGGTGGACGACGACTGTAATGTCATCGGGCGTCACGCCGAAAAGGTGCATGGCCTCGATAAACTCCAGGCCCTTATTCATCATGGTCGCGCTGTCCACCGAAATCTTTGCGCCCATACTCCAGTTTGGGTGGGCTACCGCCTGTTCGGGCGTGACGGCTTCGAGCTCTTCACGCGCTTTGCCGCGGAAGGGGCCGCCGGAGCCGGTGAGCAGGATCTTGTGGAGTTCCCCGGGCTTTCTGCCCATGAGGCACTGGAAGATCGCCGAGTGCTCCGAGTCGACGGGCACGATCTCCGCACCCTTCTCTTTGGCGCGCTTCATCACGATCTCACCTGCGCAGACCAGAGTCTCCTTGTTGGCAAGGGCGATGCGCTTGCGCTCGTCGATGGCGGCGAGGGTGGGCTTTAAGCCGATGGCGCCGGAGACGGCGGTGACCACGCAGTCGGATTCCTGATAGGTTGCGGCTTCCATCAGGCCCTCGATGCCGGAGGCGACGCGGATATCGGTATCGGCGACGGCGACCTTAAAGGCCTTTGCCGCCTGCTCGTCATAGATGGCGACGAAGGCGGGCTTAAACCTGCGGGCCTGCTCCTCCAGCAGGTCGATCTTGCGCTGGGCGGTCAGGGCTGCGACGCGAAGCCCCAGATGCTCTGCGGCGCCAAGGGTCTGCCGGCCGATGGAGCCGGTGCTGCCCAGAACGGAAATGGCGTTGACCATGATTCGTTACCTCTGTATTTCTATAGAATACGCGAATGACGGGAAATGTATGTGCTTACTCGTCGAGCTTGAGGACTGCAAGGAAGGCCTCGGTCGGGATGGATACGGTGCCGAGCTGGCGCATCTTCTTCTTGCCTTCCTTCTGCTTTTCGAGCAGCTTCTTCTTTCTGGTGATGTCGCCGCCGTAGCACTTGGCCAGCACGTCCTTGCGCATGGCGCGCACGGTCTCGCGGGCGATGATCTTGCCGCCGATGGCCGCCTGGATGGGCACCTCGAAGAGCTGGCGCGGGATATTCTCCTGCAGCTTTTCGCAGAGCTTGCGAGCCCGGGGGTACGCCTTTTCGCGGTGGGCGATGAAGCTCAGGGCGTCCACCTGGTCGCCGTTTAAGAGCATGTCCACCTTTACAAGATCAGAAAGCTTGTACTCGGAGAGCTCGTAGTCCAGAGAGGCGTAGCCCTTGGTGCGGGCCTTGAGGGTATCGAAGAAATCATAGATGATTTCATTGAGGGGCATCTCATAGTGAAGCTCCACCAGGCGCTGATCGAGGTAGGTCATATTCTTGTACTCGCCGCGGCGGTCCTGGCACAGGGGCATGATGTTGCCGACAAATTCGTTCGGCGTGATGATGGAGACCTTGACGTAGGGCTCGTACGCCTCGGCGATCGACGGCACCTCCGGATAGTTGTGCGGGTTATCCACCATGACGAC
>JBGUQD010000216.1:0-9413 GCA_045130755.1 Candidatus Limivicinus sp.
AGAAGAAGCCCGCCGCCAGGAAGACCGCCGCGAGGAAGCCGGCAGAGAAGAAGCCCGCCGCCAAAAAGGCCGCCCCCAAGAAGGAAAAGCCGGCGGAAGCCCCTGCCCAGGCAGCGGAAGCATCTGTTGCGCCCGCCCAGCCTGTGGAAGCTCCCGCCCAGCCCGCCCCGGTGGAGGAGGCCCCCGCCCAGCCCGCCGCTCCCGCCATGCCGGAGCCCCGCCGCAGCGTGGCCTTTATCGGCTCGGAGTGCTATCCTTTCATCAAGACCGGCGGTCTGGGCGACGTGATGTATGCCCTTCCCAAGGCCCTCATCAAGCAGAACTGTGACGTAAAGGTCATCCTGCCCCGCTACGCCTGCATCCCGCAGAAGTACCAGGAGAAGATGGTCTATCGCGGCGAGTTCATGATGGACCTGTGCTCCGACGGGCGCAGCTTCTATGTGGGCATCATGGAATACGTGTGCGACGGTGTTGTCTATGACTTCATCGACAACAACGATTTCTTCAGTTGGGGCAATCCTTACACCGACCTCGTGCGCGACATCCCCAAGTACTGCTACTTTGCCAAGGCAGCGCTGGCGGCGCTGAACTACATGGACTGGATCCCCGACGTGATCCACTGCCACGACTGGCAGGCGGCGCTGGTGCCCGTGTATCTGCGCACGCTGTTTGCCAATTCTCCCGTGGGCCGCGCCAAGAGCATGATCACCATCCACAATCTGCGCTTCCAGGGCATTTACAACATCCCCACTCTTCAGTACTGGACCGGGCTGCCCGGCTATGTGTTCGGCTACGGCTTCATGAAGCAGGGGTATGAGGACGCCAACATGCTCAAGGGCGGTCTTGCCTACGCGGACATGATCACCACCGTCTCCAATACCTACGCCTGGGAGATCCAGACGCCCTTCTACGGGGAAAATCTGGACGCTCACCTGCGCCACCACTCCGGCAAGCTGCGCGGCATCGTCAACGGCATCGACGTGGACATCTGGAACAGCGCAACCGACAAGCTCCTGCCCGCGCCCTACGATATCAACAACGCTGTTGAGCAGAAGAAGGCCAACAAGCGCGCCCTGCAGGAGGCCCTGGGCCTGGAGCAGGACGAGAACAAGATGGTCATCGGCCTCATCTCCCGCCTGACCGACCAGAAGGGCCTGGACCTGGTCAACGCCGTGTTCCAGCAGTTTATCGACGGCAACACCCAGATCGTCGTTCTCGGCACTGGCGACGGCCGCTATGAGGACGCCTTCCGCTGGTACGAGAGCCAGAACCGCGGCACCGTCTGCTCTTACATCTCCTACAACGAAGGCCTGGCCCACCAGATCTACGCAGGCGCCGACGCCCTGCTGGTACCGAGCCTCTTCGAGCCCTGCGGCCTGACCCAGCTCATCGCCATGCGCTACGGCACCGTGCCTGTCGTGCGCGAGACCGGCGGCCTCAAGGATACCGTGCAGCCCTACAACGCCTATACCAACGAAGGCAACGGCTTCACCTTCGACCGCTATGAAGCGGGCCTGCTGCTCGACGCCGTCAACCGTGCCAAGACCCTGTACTTCACCGAGCGCGAGCGCTGGGATGAAATGGTGCAGCGCAACATGGCAAAGGACGTCTCCTGGGAAAACTCCGCCAAGCAGTACCGCGAGCTGTACCTCCAGCTCAGACCGTAAGAACCCGCAATTGCATAATGCACCGGGAGGCATCAGCCTCCCGGTGTTTTGCTGCCTGAATCCTTTGCATTTTCTTTACGGCTTGTGATATAATACAAAATCCTGAAATACCGCAGAAAATTCATGCTTTGTTTATAATTGCGTGATATCATAACCCCCCGGAGGATGAATGCAAGATGGAAGACAAAAAAACGCCCTGGCTTTATAAGGTGATTTATTTTCTGGTGAAGCTCTTTTCACCGAAATACAAGCTTGTCGGCGCGGAGAAGATGCCGCAGGAGCCATGTGTCATCGTGGGCAACCACAGCCAGATGTACGGCCCCATCGCGGGAGAGATCTATACCCCCGGCAGACACTACGTCTGGTGCGCGGGGGAACTGATGAACAGGGAGGAGGTCGCGGACTACGCCTTCCGGGACTTCTGGTCAGGTAAACCCAAATCGGTGCGCTGGTTCTTTAAGCTGCTCAGCAGGATGCTCCCGCCGCTTTCGGTGCTGATTTTCAACAGCGCCCACACCGTGCCCGTCTACCATGACACGCGCCTCATCACCACCTACCGCGAATCTATCGAACTCATGAAGCAAGGCAACAGCATGGTTATTTTTCCGGAGCATTACGACGAGCATAACAATATCGTACACGACTTCCAGGACAAGTTTATCGACCTTGCCCGCTTTTACTACAAGAAGACCGGTGTGGAACTGAGCTTTGTCCCCATGTACCTTGCGCCGAGGCTCAAGACCATGTTTTTCGGCGATCCGATCCGCTTTTGTCACGATGCTCCGATTGCCGATGAGCGCAGGCGTATCTGTGACGCGCTGATGGACGCCATCACCGAAATCGCCGTGGCGCAGCCGGAGCATACAGTCATCCCGTACCCCAATATCCCCAAGCGGCTCTATCCGAAAAACATCCCCATGGAGGTCTACACCGATGAAAAAACAGCCGTATGATTACAGCGGCTTTTCTCTGCGGCGCTTAAACGAGCCGCGCTTTGCCCACGCGAAACTGCTGGGCGGCTGGATCGCCTACTTTGCCCTGTATTTCATAACGGAAAATCTGATCCCGGCTTCGCGCTGTACCCCGATCCACTGCGCGCTTGACGACCTGATCCCCTTCAACGAGTTCTTTGTGTTCTTCTATGTGGGCTGGTATCTGCTCTGCTTCGGTTCTCTGGCCTATACCTTCTTCTATGATGTGCCGGCTTTCAAAAAACTGCAGACCTTCATCATGATCACTCAGGCGATCGCCATGTTTTGCTACATCGTCTGGCCCACCCGTCAGGATCTGCGGCCCGAGGTGTTCCCGCGCGAGAACATATTGACTGCTGTCATGGCTTTTATCTATTCCTTTGACACCAGCACCGGCGTGTGCCCGTCGCTCCATGTGGCTTACTCCATGGGCATTTTATCCGTGGGCCTCAAGGACAGGGACCTTGCTGCCGGATGGAAAATCGCGCTCACTCTCTTCATCCTCGGGATCTGCGCCGCGGTCTGCTTTGTCAAGCAGCATTCTGCCATCGACGTGGCGGCCGCTCTGCCGGTAAGCCTGCTTGCCGAGATCATTCTTTTCGGCAGGGACTACTGGCTACCGAAGCTCCGGGGAGAAGCAGCCTGAACGAAAACCGCATAACATAAGGATGTGACGCCGCGCGCCGCATCCTTTTGACATTCTTCTCTTGTTTGCAGGAGGTAACTGCTATGGAACAGACTGTGGATTTTGAAAAAACCGCGACGAACGTCTCGCTGGTAAGCGTGGCAGGAAACACTGTGCTGTCCTTATTAAAACTGCTGGCGGGCATCCTGGCCCATTCCGGCGCCATGATCAGCGACGCCGTGCACTCGGCTTCCGACGTGTTCAGCAGCTTCATTGTCATCATCGGGGTCAAGCTCTCCGTCAAGGCCGCCGATAAGGAGCACCCTTACGGGCATGAGCGCTTTGAATGTGTGGCGGCCATCGTCCTGGCCGTGGTGCTGGCCGTGACGGGCCTGCTCATCGGGTACCGCGCTGTGGAGATCATCCGCTCGGGAAGCGCGGGGCAGACCACGCCGGGGCTTCTGGCTCTCGTTGCCGCCGTCGTCTCGATCGCCGCCAAGGAGGCCATGTACTGGTACACCCGCTATTACGCAAAACGCCTCAACTCCACGTCTCTTATGGCAAACGCCTGGCACCACCGCTCCGACGCGCTGTCTTCCGTGGGAGCGCTGGTCGGCATCGCCGGGGCCCGCTTGGGTTATCCCGTAATGGAGCCGGCCGCGAGCCTGGTCATCTGCCTTTTTATTCTCAAAGCCGCCTATGATATTTTCCGCGATGCCACAGCCAAGATGGTGGATCACGCCTGCGATGCGGAGACCGAGCAGCGCCTTGCCGACTGTGTGCTTGAGGAGAACGCGGTTCTCGGCATCGACAGTCTCCAGACCCGGGAGTTCGGCAGCCGCATGTATGTGGATCTGGAGATCCGCCTTGACGGGGAGCTGCGCCTTGCCGATGCCCACGCGATCGCCGAGCGTGTACACGACCGCATCGAGCGGGAATTTCCCAGCGTTAAGCATATCATGGTGCATGTAAACCCCGACGAAAAATGACCGCCTTCACGGGCGGTCATTTTCTTTATGTGTCGGACACGGATACCCGCAATGGGCACAGTCGTGACCGCATGAATTGCAGTCGTGACAGGAACCTGCCCTGCCGCTGCGTATGGCGCGAACAGCAAGGTAAATCATCACGCCTACCAGCGTGAGGATGAGGATGTCCCAGACATTCATGTGCTCACCCCATACCCAGCAAAAGGCCGATCAGCCGCACGACAAGCGCCGCGATCCAGGCGACGAAGCACTGCCACAGCACCACATACACGGCCCATTTTCCGCCGAGCTCGCGCTTGATGGAGGCGATGGCCGCAACGCACGGCGTATACAGCAGACTGAACACCAGCAGAGATGCCGCCGTGAGGGAAGAGATCGCCGTGCCGACGCCCTGCCCGGCAAACAGGATCTCCATCACGGACACGACGCTCTCCTTGGCCATAAATCCGCTGATGAGCGAGGTGACGATGCGCCAGTCGCCGAGACCCACTGGGATGAACAGCGGCGCGAGCAGGCCTGACACCGCGGCGAGAATGCTGTCGTGGGAATTGGCGACAAGGTTGAAGCGGAAGTCAAAGCTCTTGAGAAACCACACCACGATGGTGGCGATCAGGATGACCGAGAAGGCGCGCTGCAGAAAGTCCTTGGCCTTTTCCCACAGAAGCTGCATGACGTTGCGCGCACTCGGCAGGCGGTAGTTCGGCAGCTCCATCACGAAGGGCACAGCCTCGCCCTTGAAGAGCGTTTTCTTATACAGCAATGCAATCAGAATGCCGACCACAATCCCCAGCAGATACAGCCCCGTGATGATAAGCCAACTGTTGCGCGGGAAAAAGGCGCTGACAAAGAAGCTGTAGATCGGCAGCTTTGCCGTGCAGGACATGAAGGGGGTCAGCAGGATGGTCATGCGCCGGTCACGGTCACTCGGCAGGGTGCGGGTGGACATGACCGCCGGCACCGTGCAGCCGAAGCCGATGAGCATGGGTACGATGCTGCGCCCCGAAAGGCCGATCTTGCGCAGAAGCTTGTCCATCACGAAGGCTACCCTCGCAATGTAGCCGCTGTCCTCAAGCAGAGACAGGAAGAAGAACAGGATCACAATGAGCGGCAGGAAGCTTACCACACTTCCGACGCCCTCAAAGATGCCGCCGAGCACAAGGCTCTGGATCGCAGCATTGACGTGGCCCGCTTCCATGGCGCGCTCAGTCAGCCCGGCCAGTGCGTCGATGCCCGTGGCCAGCAGGTCCTGAAAGAAGGGGCCGATGAGGAAGAAGGTCAGGAAGAACACAAGCGACATGATGCCGATGAAAACCGGAATGGCGGTGTATTTGCCGGTCAGTACCCGGTCAAGCTGCTCGCTGCGCTTGTGCTCGCGGCTCTCATGGGGCTTGATGACGCAGGCGTCACACAGCTTGCCGATATAGTCAAAGCGCATGTCCGCGATGGCGGCGCTGCGGTCAAGCCCGCGCTCAGTCTCCATCTGCACCACAATGTGCTCGAGCATCTCCTTTTCGTTCTGGTCAAGCTCCAGTTGAGAGAGGATATGCTCGTCTCCCTCAATGAGCTTGGAAGCCGCAAAGCGTACCGGCAGCCCCGCGCGCTCGGCGTGATCCTCAATGAGATGGCTCACCGCGTGCAGCGCGCGGTGTACCGCCCCGCCGTGATCGGCGGCGCTGCAGAAATCCTGCCGCAGGGGGCGCTCCTGGTATTTCGCGATGTGCACCGCATGACGCACCAGCTCGTCCACACCGTGGTTCTTTGCTGCCGAGATGGGGACCACCGGCACGCCCAGCATGGACTCCATGCGGTTTACATCCACGGTGCCGCCGTTGCCGGTCAGTTCGTCCATCATGTTCAGCGCCACCACCATCGGCACGTTCATCTCCAGAAGCTGCATGGTGAGGTAGAGGTTTCGCTCAATATTGGTGGCGTCAACAATGTTGATGATGGCCCGGGGGTTGCCCTTGATCACAAAGTCGCGGGACACCAGTTCTTCGCTCGAGTAGGGCGACATGGAATAGATGCCCGGCAGGTCGGTGATGGAGGTGTCCGCGTGGCCGCGGATGACGCCGTCTTTTCGGTCTACCGTGACGCCGGGGAAATTGCCCACATGCTGGTTGGAGCCGGTGAGCTGGTTAAAGAGTGTGGTCTTGCCGCAGTTCTGGTTGCCGACCAGCGCGAACGTGAGCGTGGTCCCCTCCGGCAGGGGATTGCCCGTACCCTTGGGGTGGAACTTGCCCTCCTCGCCGAGACCGGGGTGCGCGGCGGGCTTGCGTTTGGTGCCGCCCTGCTCTTGAACAGAGGCTGTCTCGATGAGCTCAATGCCGATCTTCTCCGCGTCGGCAAGCCGCAGCGTCAGCTCATAGCCGTGCAGGCGCAGCTCCATCGGGTCCCCCATGGGGGCCAGTTTGATCATTGTTACCTCAACGCCGGGGATCAGGCCCATGTCCAGAAAATGCTGGCGCAGTGCCCCTTGGCCGCCGATCGATACGACGCGGGCCGACTGACCGGCCTTCAATTCGTTAAGATTCATTGTCTTTTTTCCTCGTGACAAAATGTTTTCCTTAATTATATCACGAACCGGCCCCTTGTAAAGCGATTGACAGGCTTTGGAAAAATCTTTTTCGACAAATTACAGTTCCTTCTTGACAAAACGAGATTCTTGTATTATCGTATTAAGCACTTAGTACAATAATACAAAGGAGGGCGATTCTCTTGGTCTGGCACTTCAACAATGAACTGCCAATCTATTCCCAGCTTGTGGAGCAAATCCGGCGCTCCATCGCGGCGGGGGAGCTTGCACCGGGCGTGAGGCTTGCCTCGGTGCGGGATCTGTCGCTGGAGGCGGGGGTGAACCCCAACACCATGCAGCGCGCCATGCAGCAGCTTGAGCGCGAAGGCCTTGTCTACGCCCAGCGCAGCAACGGCCGCTTTGTCACCGAGGATACGGCGGTGATCGATAAGGCACGGGAAAAGCTGGCCGGAGAGCATGTGCGCCGCTACCGGGCGGAGATGAAAAGCCTTGGCTTTTCTGAAAGAGAGATGATTTCGCTGCTCGAGGGCAGCGGAGAGGAGGACGACAATGGACTGTTGTCTTGAGTGCAGGAACCTGACAAAGCGCTTCGGCGTAACGACGGCGCTCGATGGGGTGAATCTCAGCATCGCCCCGGGCCGTGTGGTGGGTCTGCTGGGGCCGAACGGCAGCGGCAAGACCACACTCATCAAGCTGGTGAACGGCCTGCTGACGCCCACATCCGGAGAGATCAGCATCTGCGGCTTTCAGCCGGGGAAGGAGAGCAAGGCGCTCGTGAGCTATCTGCCAGACCGGCCCTGCCTGCCCGAATGGATGAACGCAAAGCAGCTTATGGACTTCTACGGCGATTTTTACGCAGACTTTGACAGACAGAAGGCGGCGGACATGCTCGCGCGCCTCGGCCTTTCGCAGGAACAGAAGGTCAGTCAGATGTCCAAGGGCATGAAGGAGAAGGTGCAGCTCATTCTGGTCATGAGCCGCAGAGCGAAACTCTACCTGCTCGACGAGCCCATCGGCGGCGTGGACCCCGCCACGCGCGACTACATCCTCGACACCATCATCCGCAACTACAGCGAAGACGCGAGCGTGGTGATCTCTACCCACCTCATCGCCGATGTGGAGAACGTGCTGGACGATGTGATCTTCCTGCGGGACGGCAAGATCGCCCTGCAGGCGAGCGTCGACGATCTCCGCGAGCAGTACGGCAAAAGTGTCGACGCGCTTTTCCGGGAGGTGTTCAAATGTTAGGGAAACTGATAAAGCACGAGTTTCGCGCCACCGGCCGAATCATGCTGCCGCTGTTTCTCGCGGTGCTGATCCTGTCTGCCTTCGCAGGACTCTCGATCTACGGCTTCGAGAGAGCCAGGGATGTGCGTATTCTCCAGGCCATGTACGGCACGACCATCAGCACTTTCTTCCTCAGCCTCTTTGCCGTGGCGGTCGTGGCGGTGGTGCTGATGATCCAGCGTTTCTATAAGAGCCTGCTGCGAGACGAGGGCTATATCTCCATGACCCTGCCCGTGTCGGTGGACGCGCACATCTGGGCAAAGCTCCTTACGTCCTTTGCGTGGTTTGCGCTCGAGGCGATCCTGAGCCTGCTTGCCGTGGGCGTCGTCCTGTCTATCAACGTGAGTTTGAGAGAAGAAGTGTGGATCTGGGACATGTTTGAAGACTTCCGCTATTATTTTAAAGATATTCGCGGCTTCAACGCTGTCCTGTATGTGCTTGAGTATCTTGCCCTGGGCTTTCTCGGCGCCTGCGCTTTCTGCCTGCGCTGCTATGCGTCCATGGCCATCGGCCACAGCGCGGCGAACCACAAGCTGCTCCTGTCCTTCCTGACATGGTTTGCGATCGGCGTTGCGCTGCGCATGATCGGAAGCGCCATTTTCGCGGGGCTCGTTTTCTCCGATGCGTACTTAGACTATCTGGACATCTTTGCTTTCGAGGCAGACGAAACCACACATCTGTTCCTGCTCCTGTCGATATTGGGCTTTGCCCTGCAGGATGCGGTCTTCTACTTCCTGACCCGCTACTTCATGAAAAACAAACTCAACCTCCCATAAGCACATAAAAAGCCCCCGCTGACCGGCGGGGGCTTTCCTTATACGATCTCCTTGTACATCGCGGGGGCGTCGGACTTGGAGACGTTGTCCGCCACCTGCGTGACCTCCACCTTCAGCGTGCGCTGGCCGAAGGCAATCTCCAGCACGTCGCCGACTTTGACCTGATAGCTGGCCTTGGCCTGGCGACCGTTGACCAGGATGCGGTCGGCGTCGCAGGCGTCGTTTGCCACGCTGCGCCGCTTGATAAGGCGCGAGACCTTTAAAAATTTATCCAAACGCATGTCAGTACCTCTGAGAAAACATGACCGCCTCTCCAATCGGACAGGCGGTCTTTCACAGTACAGTGATGAATTACTTTGCGACGGCGTCCTTGAGGGCCTTGCCGGCCTTGAAGGCGGGAACACGGCTTGCAGGGATCTCGATCTCTTCCTTGGTTCTGGGGTTGCGGCCGACGCGGGCATTGCGGGTCTTGGTCTCAAAAGAACCAAAGCCGACGAGCTGGACCTTGCCGCCCTCAACGAGTTCTGCGGAGATGGCGTCAAACGCGGCGTTGACGGCCTTCTCG
>JBGUQD010000217.1:0-8341 GCA_045130755.1 Candidatus Limivicinus sp.
CACGATCCCAGTCACCAAAGAATTCGTCAAACAGGTTTTCACCAAAGATACTCGGCATCAACATAACTCTTACCTCCTTTGACCCTCATGCGCTGGTCGCGCACCCATTGTCGGTATGCCCCCTTGCGGGTGGCACCCTCCGACGGGCTGTCGTGTCGGCGTCGGTCTTTGTATGTTGTTACCCTGAACCTCCGGGGCTCTTTCTTTCCTTCCCCCCTCAGTTCGTATATTATTATACTCATTTTGTTAGCACTGTCAAGATGTGAGTGCTAATTTGAGGGTGAACAATTCATGAACGTTTTTGCAGAGCATTATTCAGCCCGGCATAGATTTGTTCATCAGGATTAAATCCCCTTATCTATCCTCCAACCATTCGGATGATGGTCGGCATTTCCCGTTTCCAGTCCATCCCTATTGGCAGCGGTGGAATCCAGCGCATCACGGGCTTCCGCAACGGAAACACGGCATCTCGCGGTCCCGTCCAGTAGGTGTGCCAGTGGGCGGATCGGACATGCGGGCGAGGACTGGCATGGCTGCCCGGAGCCGCTCCGCTTTCACGATTATCTGTTGCAACAGTCGCCTTTCCATTGAAGCGCCTGATCGCCGCTGAAACACGAACTCCCACATTCCATACCCTCGGTGCCTCCGGGGAGCGCACGCTGCCGAAGAGCCGCCTTCGATGCTGGGGATGCTCAATCTCCGGCATGTCCGGCTTCTCGCTGCACAGGTACAGGAGCAGCTGGAGCATGGAGGAAGAGGTCTGCCTGTACCATCCTTTCAGCCGCCCGTAACGGCTCATATTATTGCCCCAGCCGGGCGCTGCCCTTTCGCTGGCGGTCATGGCATATTAGCGTCGCAGCGCTCTGACTATCAAGTTATATCGGCAGAAGACCAGGTATGTTCAACGAACCGTCACAAGTACATTCGTGCGGTTTTCCATAATAATATGTGCAAAGTTGATTTTGCCGTGCTAAACTGATATAATGTAAACGACACTTCAACAGGATCTATATCTCATTATATGATACTTGATAATGTGCATTGACGAGAGCATGGATTAAGAAAACATGGAACCACAGCAATGCCATAAAACCGATACTGAATAAGCCATCTGAATGACAGTGAAACCAGACAGGCGGAAGGAGCCAAACAGAAATGAAACATAGAAATAAGAAAACGCAACAAAGAATAGCAAAACTCGCAATTGCTCTGTGCTGCCTGTTAAGCATCACGTTCTCTTCGCTGCCGCTTACAGCCTTCGCCACTACAGAACCACGGGTAGTGCGCGTGGGCTATTATGAAAACGAAGTTTTTCAGGAAGGGGCAGGCGAAGGCCTGGTGAAGACCGGGTATGCCTACGAGTACTATCAGAAAATCTCCGAGTACACCGGCTGGAAGTATGAATACATCTACGGCGGATTCGGTGATCTGTATCAAATGCTCCTGGATGGGGAGATTGATCTGCTTGCCGGTCTGGCCTACAGAGAAGAACGAAAAGATACTGTCGGATATCCAACCGCAATCATGGGCAGCGAATCCTATTATCTGGTTAAACATGATACAGATACTGAAATCACGACTGATCCTTCCACTCTCAACGGAAAGAGCATCGGCGTATTGGACAGTGCCATGAGCAGCGTGCTGAACCAGTTCCTGTCCGAGAATGGCATCCAGGCGAACGTGGTGGTTTTCCCTGAGCATACGAGACTGTTTGGCGCCTTTGACGCGCACGAGGTCGATATGCTGGCGGCGGAGAGTGACGGCGCGTATGGACGGGATCACGCCGAGCCGCTGCTCGCCTTTGGGACCTCCGATTACTACCTTTGCGTCAATAAACAAAAGCCGGACCTCCTCGTTCAGCTGAACGAGGCACAAACGCAGTTGGCCGCGGAGGAACCTAATTTCCTCAATTCTCTCAGAGCCAGGTATTATGGCGTCAGCGTCAAAGCGCGGGCGTTCTCGGAAAAAGAGAGGGAATGGATCGCGGCGCACGATACACTTCACATCGGCTATTTGGAACACTATCTGCCTTACAGTGATACCGACAGGCAGGGGCAGGTCACGGGGTTAATCCGGGATTATATGCCGGATCTCCTCAAGGCGCTTGGAATCGATCATATCGCTATCACATATTCGGGCTTCTCAAGCTACGACAATATGATCGCAGCGATGAGCGCGGGTGAAATCGACGCCGCTTTCCCGGTTGGCGGAGGATTGTATTACTCAGAGGAGAACGGTATTTACCAGTCCCGTGCGGCAGCTTCCGCCTCAATGGAACTGGTCTTTCGTGGAGAATACAGCGACGATAGGATAAAAACGTTTGCGGTAAATGAGAACAACCGCATGCAGTACTATTACGTGCGTACCCATTATCCGGATGCGGAAATCACGCTTTATCCCTCTATTGACGCTTGTCTTGCAGCGGTGCTCTCCGGCGAGGCAGGCGCAACGACGCTCAACGGCCTGCGGGCAAATGATATCCTTCGAAACAGTCGGTATGAAGGGCTGTCCATGCATCAGGCCACACACAGTGATGATCGCTGCTTTGGCGTTGAAATCGGCAATGAGGGGCTTTTGAAGCTGCTCAACCGGGGCATCAATATCCTGGGAGGCGATTACGCTCAGAATATCTCCTTTCGCTATACATCCGGGCTGTATGAATACGGGTTTGTGGATGCGCTGCGGGATCACATGGCTCTGTTCGGGGGCATCATTTTCGCTGTCGCCGCGCTGGTGATCTTCCTTCTTTTCCGGGACAGCCGCCGAAACAAGATCCGCCTGAAAGAAAAGGAGCTGCTGCTGGAGCAGAAGGCGCTGAAGGAACAGCAGGATAGAATCATCACAGCGCTTGCGTCCGACTACAGAAGCGTCTACTATGTCGATTTGGATAAAGACGAAGCGGTATGCTATCGCGATGATCCGGGCTTCAGTGAAGTATCGGCACTGGGTGCGTCTTTCCCCTTCGCCCGCGATTTCACCGCGTTTGCCTATAACCACGTTGCGGAACAGTATCGGGATGGATACCTGGCGTTTATTCGGCCAGAAAACATCCGGTCCGCGTTGATGAAACAGCAGACCATCTCTTATCGATTCCTTGAACTGCGCGACGGGGAAGAGACCTATTCCCTGCTGCGGATAGCAGGGGTTCGTCATCCTGAGGACCGCAAGGATCACATGGTTCATGCGATCGTACTCGGTTTCTCCGATATTGATGAGGAGATGCGTCACTCCATGGCGCAGCAGCGTGCGCTCAGCGACGCGCTGGACAGCGCGGAGGATGCGAACCGGGCTAAAACGGCCTTCCTCTCGAATATGAGCCACGAGATTCGCACCCCCATGAACGCCATCATCGGTCTGAACAATATCGCGATGAACGATCCTGCCGCTTCTGACAAGATCAAAGAGTATCTCGGAAAGATTGATGCGTCCGCTCACCATCTGCTGGGCATTATCAACGACATTCTGGATATGTCCCGCATAGAGTCCGGGCGCATGGCCATCAAAAAGGAAGAGTTCTCTTTCTCCAAGAGCCTTGAACAGGTCAACAACATGATCAGCGGCCAGTGCCGTGACAAAGGCCTGCATTATGAATGCAGAATCATTGGGAAAATCGACGAATACTATATCGGCGATGGCATGAAACTGAAACAGGTGATGCTCAATATTCTTGGCAATGCGGTAAAGTTTACGCCGAAGGGCGGTACCGTCACCTTCCTTATCGAAGAAGGCAAGCGGTTTGATGGCAAGGCTACCATCCGCCTGACCTTCCAGGATACCGGCATTGGGATGAGCAAGGAATTCATACCGCATATTTTCGACGCGTTCAGTCAGGAGGACTCCTCCTCCACAAACAGATACGGAAGTACCGGTCTGGGAATGCCGATCACAAAAAGCATTGTTGAACTGATGAACGGCCACATCGATGTGGAAAGTGAAAAAGGCGTTGGTACAACCTTTATTGTAACGATTACGCTTGATGAAGCCGACCGGGAGCACACCGCGCCGGAGGAAGGCGATCTCAATCCCCATGACATGAGCGTTTTGATCATCGATGATGACAGGATTGCTTTGGAACATGCGGAAATCGTCCTCGGGCAGATTGGCATCACCTGTGAGACAGCGGAGTCAGGGTGGGAAGGTGTCGACAAGGTCAGAATCCGGCATGGCCGTCGCGAGGATTATGATCTGATTCTCGTGGACTGGCGGATGCCGGAAATGGACGGCATCGAAACGACGCGACAGATCCGTTCGATCGTTGGACATGACACGCCCATCATCATTCTTACATCCTTCAACTGGGATGACATTGCGGACGAGGCAAGGGGCGCGGGCGTAGATACCTTTGTACCCAAGCCATTGTTCGCGGGCAGCGTGATGGATGAGTTCCGCGAGGCTTTCCGACGCAAAAACGAGGCGCTGGCGAAGAAGACCGTCGATCTGAAGGGCCGTAGAATCCTGCTTGCCGAGGATGTCGCTGTCAATGCCGAGATCATGATGATGGTGCTGACGATGCGAGAAATCGAAGTGGATGTTGCCGAAAACGGCAGAATTGCCGTCGATCTGTTCAGTGCCCACGAGCCAGGCTATTACGACGCCATTCTGATGGATATGAGGATGCCGGAAATGGATGGACTGGAGGCAACAATGGCGATCCGATCCATGGAGCGCCCGGACTCGCAGACGATTCCGATTATAGCGCTTACAGCCAATGCTTTTGATGAGGATGTCCAACGCAGCATGCAGGCGGGATTAAATGCACATCTGTCAAAGCCGGTCGAACCAGAGCAGCTGTTTGCGACGCTGGAGAGCCTGATCGCCTCATAGAAGAAGGCATCTGTATAGATTCCCACACATCTATCCATTGTCTCTCTATGCGGGATGGTTCGGCTTCTCGGCATATCACACCCGCAATGGCAACTGTAGTAATCAAATACGGGCTTCCGAAGCGCCTCTGTAGAAACAGCTGGGACTTCGGAAGTTCTTTTTACCCTTTCCCAACATTTATATGCCGGGGAGGGCATTTTCTTTTGCCCCAAAAGGGGCCTGTGCCTGTCTGACAAGGTTTT
This sequence comes from Candidatus Limivicinus sp., assembly GCA_045130755.1. Taxonomy (GTDB): domain Bacteria; phylum Bacillota; class Clostridia; order Oscillospirales; family Oscillospiraceae; genus Limivicinus. The sequence goes on from JBGUQD010000217.1 coordinate 5,067, forward strand.
CCCCCGCTTTCAGGGCACTATTCACACCCTTTTCCCATACCTGATAACTCCTTGATAACTCTTTAGAGCTTGTCTTTTCCGGGCCTCTATGGTAACACTCACTCAGCCGCAAGGCAAACATCATAGACGCGGAGGTAAGGAACATGAAATGCGGAAAGCTCACAGCGAAACTCAGGGATTCCCAATACTCCTTCCGCGCAAGGTTATGATTGACATACGATCCATATTACCGCTATAATGGAATTAGAATAATTCCAAAGGATGAATTCCGTGACAAAGAACGCTCAACAGATTCTGGATATCATTGCCCATTCGTCTGATCACCTGACCGCCGAGCAGATCCATATGGTGTTGCGGGAGAGCGGGCACAGGATGGCGCTGGCGACGGTCTACAACAACCTGGCCCAGCTGCACAGCGAAGGCCGCGTGCGCAAGGTCTGTGTGGAAGGGTATCCGGACCGATACGACAAGATGACCCGGCACGATCATCTGGTTTGCCGCGTCTGCGGCAAGCTGGCGGATATATGCTTCAAAGACCTGACCGAGCTGCTCCAATCCCAGACCGACGAAGAACTGCTGTCCTACGACTTGCAGGTGAGCTATATCTGTCCCGCATGCCGCAGGACGGCACAAAGCGCTGACACGACCGACCTGTGAAAGGAGGCGTATCCCCCGTGAGATACGTATGCTCGATATGTGGCTACGTCTATGACGAAGCTCAGAACCCACCCTGGAACACGCTTTCTGACGACTGGAAGTGTCCCCTCTGCGGCGCGGCCAAGGGGGCTTTTCGGCCCGAAGGCACACAGCAGACCGCACCGATCGCCCCTGTGACCGCGCCTCCTGCGGACCTGCGTCCGCTGACGGCCATGGAGCTGAGCGCGGTGTGCTCCAACCTGGCCCGGGGCTGCGAGAAGCAGTACAAGGCCGACCAGGCTGCCGCGTTCATGCGGCTGGCGGACTGGCTCCGAGGACGGGCGGAGCCCATCGCCAATACGACCTTCGATGCGCTGCTTGACAAGATCGAACAGGATCTGTCCGACGGCTACCCCGCCGCCAATGCGGTTTCCAGCCGGACCGTGGATCGCGGCGCGCTGCGCAGCCTGGTGTGGAGCGAGAAGGTGACGCGCATGCTCCAGTCGCTGCTCACCCGGTACGCGCGGGAAGGCGAGGCCATGCTGGAGGATACCGGCGTGTGGGTGTGCACCATCTGCGGCTTCATCTATGTGGGCGAAACACCGCCGGAGCTCTGCCCGGTCTGCAAGGTGCCCAGCCGCAAGCTTGAAAGGATAGGGGGCTGATGTCATGGGCGATAGATATGCTGTGAGAAACATTCGCTTCTGCGAGAAGGACTGCCTGTGCCTGTACGTCTGTCCCACGGGCGCGTCGGACACCGAGAACAGTGTGATCGACGTGGAGAAGTGCATCGGCTGCGGTGCGTGCGCGGAGGCCTGTCCAGCGAAGGCCATCAGCCTGGTGCCGAGGCAATACCCACCCCAGCAGGCGAAGGATGAGTCCGTCGTCGCGGCGCTGCGACAGCTTGTGTCCTCCAAGGCTGAGCAAGAGCAGCAGGCCGCCGGACTTCCCGGGGCGCTGGCGAAGGCCATGGAGAAGTCCAACCGCATCATGGCGGAGGACCTGCTGCGGGAGGCAGGCTATATGCTGCCCCAGAGCGGCAACGCCCGGGCGCTGCTGGCGGAACTGCTGGAACAGTATGCCGGAGAATCCGGTTTCCCGGCAGAGGACGCGCGCTTTCTGCTGGATTCTATTTCATTCAATGAACCGACAACCCCGAAGGAGGAGAATACTGTGGAAATCTGGAAATGCACCGTGTGCGGCTACATCCACGAAGGCCCGATGACCGACGATTTCACCTGCCCCCGCTGCAAGCAGCCCGCCTCGAAATTCGTGAAAGTCGAGCCGGAGACTCCGAAGAAGAACCCCTACGCAGGTACGCAGACCGAGAAGAACCTGGAGGCCGCCTTTGCCGGCGAATCCCAGGCCCGCAACAAGTACACCTATTTCGCCTCCCGGGCAAAGAAGGACGGCTTCGAGCAAATCGCGGCGCTGTTTCTCAAGACTGCGGACAACGAAAAGGAACACGCCAAGATGTGGTTCAAGGAGCTGAACGGCATCGGCACCACGGCGGAGAACCTGGCTGCCGCCGCGGATGGCGAGAACTACGAGTGGACGGACATGTATGAAGGCTTCGCCGTCACCGCCGAGGCGGAGGGCTTCCCCGCGCTGGCCGCGAAGTTCCGCATGGTCGCCGCCATCGAGAAGCACCATGAGGAACGGTACCGCGCGCTACTGAAAAATGTGGAGATGCAGGAAGTCTTCAAGAAGAGCGAAGTCAAAGTGTGGGAATGCCGCAACTGCGGGCACATCGTAGTTGGCATCCAGGCCCCGGAGGTATGCCCGGTGTGCGCCCATCCCCAGAGCTACTTTGAAGTGAACGCGGAGAATTACTGATTGACTCAAAGGAGGAGTTTGACATGACGTTCTACAGATGCAAACATTGCGGTAATATCATCGCACACATCCAGGATTCCGGCGTCCGCTGCCATTGTTGCGGCGAAGAGATGGAGCCCCTTACGCCCAACACCACTGATGCGGCGGGGGAGAAGCACGTGCCCGTCGTGCAGGTGAACGGGCGGACCGTCACCGTCACGGTCGGCTCTGTGGAGCATCCCATGCTGGAGGCGCACTACATCCAGTGGATCCTCCTTGAGACCCAAGAAGGCCGTCAGCGCAAAGCGCTGAAGCCCGGCGACAGGCCCACGGCAAACTTCGCGCTCACCGAAGGTGATGAAGTGATCGCGGCGTATGAATACTGCAACCTGCACGGGCTGTGGAAATCGGAATAGGCGTATTTTGTGCAATCTGTATACTCGGGACGATTACTAACTTGTCAACGATTAGTAATCGTCCCGGGTTTAACTCGTCAACGTTTTATTCGTCCCGAGTACAAAAAAGCAGACTCACATTCAAGCCCCGCTTTGTTCCTGAAATGTTATACGCTTCCGCCAAGCGCCTCGGCATACACGCGCAGGTCCCGAACGCACATGGTCTCAAACAGGAACCCCATCGTGTTCAAATCATTGATCAGGTCATTGGGGCCGATTCCAAGCGCCGCCGCCGCGATGGATGCGTCCACAAAATATCGGGTATCGGAAGTCCGGATGGCACTCTTTGAGCGGAGATTGGGGTTCCACGCGGGCATGTCCTCGACGACAAATATCTTCTTCAAGGCAGAGATATAACTGGCGACGGTC
>JBGUQD010000218.1:0-2154 GCA_045130755.1 Candidatus Limivicinus sp.
CATACTATAGCACAGCCGAAATGAGAGGTCAAGTATTATTTTCGCATCTTTTGCGTCTTTTTTTGCCGCTCTGCGTTCCAAACGCCGCCGCATCCTCCAAAGGCGCGCGTTCCCGTAAATTTTCACAAGAACGGCACGTCTGCCCCGCCTGAATTTTTACACGCATAATTACGTTTTTTCTTGTATGTTTGTGAATGTTTGCAGTATAATTTCAACAGTCAATTGCAAACAAGGTTTGCAATTGAGATACTCGCGCTTATCGCACGCAGCGATGCGTGATACGCTGCGTCTGGTCGGCGCGAGGGTTCGCTTTGCTCACCATAGGTGTTTTTGTCGAGGCAAAGCCCCGCCAAAAACGATTGTATTTTCTTTGGGGGCATCCTGTTAATCCTTCGCAGTTGACTGCAATATTTGTTGTATAGGAGGCAAAATATATGTTCAAATCCGAATATCTCAACCGCGTTTATGCCGACGTTGAGCGCCGCGACGCAGGCGAACCCGAGTTCCTGCAGGCCGTGCGCGAGGTCTTTGAATCCCTGGAGCTCGTCGTCGACAAGCACCCCGAGTGGGAGGCTGCCGGTCTTCTCGAGCGCTTTGTCGAGCCCGAGCGCGTGCTCGAGTTCCGCGTCCCCTGGGTGGACGATCAGGGCAAGACCCGCGTCAACCGAGGCTTCCGCGTGCAGTATAACTCCGCGATCGGCCCCTACAAGGGCGGCCTTCGCTTCCACCCCAGCGTGAACCTCTCCATCATGAAGTTCCTGGGCTTCGAGCAGGTGCTGAAAAACTCCCTGACCACCCTCCCCATGGGCGGCGGCAAGGGCGGCAGCGACTTTGACCCCAAGGGCAAGTCCGACGCCGAGGTCATGCGCTTCTGCCAGAGCTTCATGACCGAGCTCTATCGCCACATCGGCCAGTTCACCGACGTGCCCGCCGGCGATATCGGCGTGGGCGCGCGCGAGGTCGGCTTCCTCTTCGGCCAGTATAAGCGCATCGTCGACCGCTTCGACGGCGGTGTCATCACCGGCAAGGGCCTGAGCTTCGGCGGCTCCCTGGCCCGCACCCAGGCCACCGGCTACGGCCTGTGCTACTTCTCCGCGGAAGCGCTCAAGTACCTCCGCAACGACAGCTATGAGGGCAAGACCGTCGTCGTCTCCGGCTCCGGCAACGTCGCCCAGTACTGCGCGGAGAAGGTCACCCAGCTCGGCGGCAAGGTCGTCGCCATGTCCGACTCCAAGGGCTATGTCTACGATCCCAACGGCATCGATCTGCCCAAGCTCTTCGACATCAAGCAGAAGAGAAGAGCCCGCATCTCCGTCTACGCCGATGAGGTTCCCGGCGCTCAGTACGTCGAGGGCTGCAAGAACATCTGGAACGTCAAGTGCGACATCGCCCACCCCTGCGCAAGCCAGAACGAGATGGACGCCGAGGGCGCCAAAGCCCTGATCGCAAACGGCTGCATGGCGGTCTTTGAAGGCGCCAACATGCCTCTGACCCCCGAGGCCATTGCTCTGGTCCAGAATGCGGGCCTGCTCTACAGCCCCGGCAAGGCCTCCAACGCGGGCGGCGTTGCCACCTCCGGTCTCGAGATGAGCCAGAACTCCATGCGCCTGTCCTGGAGCTTTGACGAGGTTGACGAGAAGCTGCACGGCATCATGCAGAGCATCTACAAGGCCTGCTACGACGCATCCGTCGAGTGCGGCAAGCCGGGCGATCTGATGCTCGGCGCGAACGTCGCGGGCTTCCTCAAGGTGGCCGAGGCCATGATGGCCCAGGGCATCGTGTAAGATTCCGACTGCAGACAAAACAAAGGCGCCGCCTCAATCGAGGCGGCGCCTTTTTATATGTGCTGTTTCGGGCCGCGTGGAGGCGGCCCAAAATCTTTTTTCAAATTCTCTTTTCCGTGTGACGCTTGTGTGATAATGCGCATGCTATGATGCGCCCGTAAGCAAGAGAGATACAAACCCGCAAGGGACTCTCGAGAAGTCTTACTTGATATAGATGAAATAAAAAAATTTATCATATGTCCGAAACATGAAAGGAGAACAAAAAATGAAAAGAACTGTTAAAACGATCATCGCCCTGGCGCTGGCCCTCACCATGATCTGCGCCCTCGGCACCACGGCCTTTGCCGATTCCAACACCGTTGTCACCAAG
>JBGUQD010000219.1:0-2737 GCA_045130755.1 Candidatus Limivicinus sp.
TCAAAACCCCCCCACTTTCCTGTTCTTTTACCGGTGCGCGAGCGTCCGGTACGCTTCCCCGAGTCCGTCCGCCAGCGCGTCGATGTCCTCACGGGTATTGTACCGGCACAAGCCGATGCGCAGCGCCCCGTCGATGAGGCGCGGCTCCATGCCGATGGCCTCCAGCACATGGCTGCGCGCGCCCTTCTTGCAGGCCGAACTGCGGGACACGTAGATCTCCCTCGCTTCGAGGAAGTTCATCAGCACCTCGCTGCGAAAGCCGGGGAGAGAGACGGAGAGAATGTGCGGCGCGTCGGTGTCCAGCATGCGAATGTCCGGGATGAGCTCAGGCAGGCGCTGCATGAGTTCCGCCTTGAGGGCGCGCATGTGCGCGATGTTTTCCCGGAGACCCGCCTTTGCGATCCGGGCAGCCTCGCCGAAGGCCGCGATCTGGGGCATGGCCTCGGTGCCGGCGCGGCGGCCGTCCTCCTGCGCGCCGCCGAGAATGAACGGTTGCAGGCGCAGACCTTTCCTGATATATAATGCCCCGACGCCCTTGGGCGCGTGGATCTTGTGGCCGCTGACGCTGATGAGATCGGCGCCGAGGGACTTTGCCGTGAAGTCCAGCTTCATAAAGCCCTGCACCGCGTCGGTGTGAAGAAGGGCGGGGCTGTTTTCTGCTTTTAAGATACGCGAAACGGCGGAAATATCCGTTACCGCGCCCGTTTCGTTGTTGACCAGCATCAAAGAAGCGAGTATAGTATCAGGGCGGAGAGCAGCGCGAACCGACTCCGGGTCGATGCGCCCGGTGCTGTCGGGCCTGAGGTATGTCAGCTCAAAGCCGCGGCGCTCAAGCTCTGCGGCCGTATTTCGGATGGCGTCGTGCTCGACCAGGGACGTGATGATGTGATTGCCCCTGCGCCGCATGGCTTCGGCCCCCGAGAGCAGTGCCCAGTTGTCACTCTCCGACCCGCAGGAGGTAAATACCAGCTCTGTGGGATCACATCCGAGGGCGGCGGCCACAGCCTTGCGCGAGCGGTCCAGCAGCTTCTTCGCCTCCCGCCCCTTGGTATAGGTGGAACTGGGGTTGCCGTAGGTGTTGAGCATCGCGTCCAGAGCCGCCTCTGCCGCCTCCGGGCACACGCGCGTGGTCGCGGAGTTATCCAGATAGTGTTCCATGTTATGGTAACCTCTTTATGTAAAATAGATTATGATAATAAAGATATGTTAATATATTTATGTAAACTTATTCCCACACAGAAACGGAGCGAAACATGAAATATATTATATCCACTCTCGGCTGCAAGGTCAACCAGTATGAGACCCAGGCCATGGAGGGTTTTCTGAATGAGCGCGGCTTTGAGCGCGCGGTGCCGGGGGAGATCGCGGACGCCGTGATCGTCAACACCTGCGCCGTCACCGCCGAGAGCGGGCGCAAATCCCGCCAGACCATCCGCCGCCTGCGGGACGAAAACCCCGGCGCGGTGCTGGCCGTGTGCGGCTGCTATTCCCAGCTCGAGCCGGACGCTGTGCAGGAGATCGGCGCGGACGTGATCTTTGGCGCCGCCGACCGCGAAAAGCTGGTCGACGCCGTAGTGCGCGCCTGTGAAGCAGGGGAGAAAACCCGCGACATCGACGAGCCCTTCAAGCGCCGGGAGATCGAGCGCCTGCCCGCCGGGGCGGTGGACCACCGCACCCGCGCCATGCTCAAAATCCAGGACGGCTGCGTCAATTTCTGCACCTACTGCATCATCCCCTACACCCGCGGCAGACTCCGGAGCCTGCCCTGTGACGAGGCAGCCCGGGAGGCTAAACGCCTCGCAACCGAGGGCTACCGTGAGATCGTCCTGACCGGTATCGAGGTCGCCTCCTACGGCGTGGATCTGCCCGGAAAGCCCGGCCTTGCCGACGTGATCGAGGCCGTAGCGGCAGCGTGCGGGGACATGCGCATCCGCCTCGGCTCCCTCGAGCCCACGGTTATCACCGAGGATTTCTGCCGCCGCCTTGCGGCAACCGGCAAGCTCTGCCGCCACTTCCACCTCTCGCTCCAGTCCGGCTGTGATCGCACGCTCAAGGCCATGAACCGCAAGTACGATACCGCGACCTTCTTTGAAAAGACCGAGCTTCTGCGTAAATACTTCCCCGGCTGTGCCCTGACCGGCGACCTCATCACCGGCTTTCCCGGCGAGACGGAGGAGGACTTCAATGCGACCTGCGCCTTTCTCTGGAAGTGCCGCTTTGCCGCGATGCATGTTTTTCCCTATTCCAGACGCCCGGGGACGCCGGCGGATTCCATGCCGGATCAATGCCCGAAGCGGGTGAAGGAGGAACGGGCCCACCAAGCCCAGCGGCTTTGCGACTCCATGCACCGGGACTATCTCCGCTCCTGCGTGGGACAGACCCTGCCCGTTCTGTTCGAGTCGGAAGAGGACGGATCGAGTACCGGCCACAGCGACACCTATATGCCGGTGAAGGTAAAGGGGACGGGTCTGCGCGGGCAGCTCCGGGATGTGGAAATCATGGAGGTTTCGGGCGACACGCTGCTGGGCAGTTTCGTTGATTACTAAGTTTCGATAGAAAGAAGACAAAGATTTGCGAGGCAGAACGGCCCAGGCCGCCCTCTCTTGCCGCTGCGCGGCAATTCACCTTGTTGTGTCGGGCGAGGCAAATTCCGCAGAGCATAATGTCGTCCTCGCAAGCTATGTATCGACTCGCTTCCGTCAAGCGTGACGAAAGCTCGCTCACGTCGCTGCTCGTC
>JBGUQD010000220.1:0-10240 GCA_045130755.1 Candidatus Limivicinus sp.
TTCGTCCAGCTGGGCAAGGCCGTCCCTGGCCTGCTCGTACTGCTCCTTCAGCTTCTCGGGGTCCTTCAGCAGGCCCATGGCCTTGTAGGCGTCGCTCTCCTCGATCTCGCTGATCTGGCCGTTGATCACCCCGATGGCCTCGCGCAGCGCCTCGGGCACGCTGTCGGCGTCGATCTCGCGCAGCTCCTTGTCCAGCTTGGCGATGCGCTCGTTCAGCGAGTCGATCACGGCCTGGGAGGCCTCGGAGCGGCTGGTGATATCGGCGTTGCCCTCCACGGCCGCGGCCAGGTCGGTCAGCAGCCGCTGGAGGGTGGCTTTGTCCACGTCCAGCGCCTCGGCCAGGGCGTCCACCAGCTCGGTCTGGTTGGCGATGTCCGTCAGCAGCTGGGCCAGGCTCTCCCGCGCGGCCTCCAGCTGGCCGTTCAGCGCCTCGACGCTCTCCTCCTCCGCCAGGGCCGCCCTGCCCAGGGGCAGGCGCGCGACGGGCGCGGGGGACGCGCTGGGGTCGGGGCTTGCGCTGGGGTCCGGGGACGCGCTGGGGTCCGGGGATTCGGAGGGATCGAGGCCCGCGGCCAGCCTTGGAGCTTCGGCGCCTGAGGGGGCCTCGGTCGTGGCAGGGATTGTCGCCTCCGGCGCTACAGAGGCTTCGGGCGCCTCGCCCGAGGCCTCGTCCGTCTCGGCCTGCGGCTGATCCGCCTTTTCCGTGGGGGAAGGCTCCTGGTCGACCGGGGCTTCCGTCATGGCGGGGGCTTCGGTATCAGACGGGGCTTCCGCCGTGGCGGGGGCTTCGGTGTCAGACGGCGCTTCCGTCGCGGCGGGGGCTTCGGTATCGGTGGGGGTTTCCGCTTCTGGCGTTTCTGAGGCGCTGGGCGCGTCGGTGGGGACCTCATCCGTCTCAGCCTGCGGCTGATCCACCTTCCCCAAAGGGGAAGGCTCTTGGTCGACCGGGGCCTCGGTATCGGCGGGGGCTTCGGTTGTGACCGGGGCTACGGTGTCAGCCGGCGCTTCCGTGGCGGCTGGGGCTTCGGTATCAGACGGGGCTTCCGTCGCGGCGGGGACTTCGGTATCAGACGGGGCTTCCGTCGCGGCTGGGGCTTCGGTGTCAGACGGGGCTTTCGCCGCGGCGGGGGCCTGAGTATCGACCGGCGCTTCGGTGACGACCGGCTCCCCGGTAGCGGCGGGCTCCTCCGTGGCCGCAGGCGTATCCGTGATTGCCGGCTTTTCCGTGACCGCCGGCGACTGGGTCGCCTGGGCGCTCTGGCGGCTCTGCGCCTCGGCGATGCGGCGAACGAGGTCGTCGATGGCGGCCTGCACGGCGTCGCGCTGGCTCTCCAGGCGCTCCAGTTCGGTATTGGCTTCGGCCAGGGCGGCCTCGTTGTCGCGTATGCTGGCGGTGAGGTCGTCGATCTGGCTACGCAGGGCGCTCTCGTCCAGCAGGCCCAGGTCGCTCAGGTATTTGCGCTGGGTCTCCAGCTGGTCGGCCAGAGCGTCACGCTGGGCCTGCAGTTGCTGGCGCACGGCGTCCGTCGCGTCGCCGCCGTTTTTCTCGGCCTCGTCCAGCTGCTTTTCCAGCGCGCTCAGCTGGCTCTTCAGCGCGCCGAGGCCCCGCTGCATCAACAGCAGCATTTCCCGCTCGGAATCGTCCATGCCCATCAGGCCCTCCAGCGCGTCCAGGGCGGCCGCCACCTGCTCCCGCTGTTCGGCGAGGGCGGCGCGTTGCTCGGTCAGCTGCCGAATGGCCGGGTCGATCTTGTCCGCGCCCTGGTCGATGGCGTCGAGGGCGTCGTCGATCTGCTTGTAGACCTGCTGCCGGGCCCGGGCCAGCGCCTGCTTGCCGTCGGAAAGCTGGGCCTGGGCGTCGTTCAGCTGGCGCTCCGCCTCGGCCAGCTGCTCGTCCACGTCGGCGAGGATGGCGCTGTTCAGCACGTCGATGCGCTCCTGCTCGATGGTCACGTCCACCCGCTGCCGGATCACGCCGGAGGCGTTGGCCGAGGCCACGCCGTTCAGCGATTCAAAGGCGGGTACCAGCGTGTCCTCAACATAGTCGGACAGGGCCAGTATGTCCATGTCGTCCTTGGTGACGGATAGGATCGCCACGGGCAGCATGTCCGGGTTCAGCTTCATGGTCACCGGCGCGCCGATCTCATCGCCCCAGCCGCCCCGCAGCTGGTCCAGCCGGGAGGAGATCTCGATCAGCGCCGTGTCCATGTTCGCGCCGTCGTTGAACTGCATGATCACCACGGACACGTTGTCCCTGGACGACGATGTGATCTTCTTCACGTCCGTCAGCGTGGCGAAGGAGGCCTCCATGGGCCGGGTGACCTCGCCCTCCACCTGCTCCGGCGTCGCGCCAACGTAGCTGGTGTACACCACCACGTAGGGCAGGTTCATGCTGGGCAGCAGATCGGTGGTCATCTTCTGGAACGAGATGACCCCCAGCACGATCACCAGTATGATGCCCACGATCACGGTGTAGGGCTTTTTCACGCTGTACTTGGAAAACATGCGCGCCTCCGGGCGATAAACTACTATTCTATAGTATAGCGGCGGAATATGAATTGAGCATGAATACCGTTCTATAAAAAGTGAACATCCGCTTTGCGCGGATGCTCACTTTTCCTTTTTGCCCGGGTCCAGGGGCTTGGGCTTGCTCACCAGCCCGATGATGTAGTCGGCGGACACGCCGTAGTATTCGCACAGCAGCTTCAGATCGTCGATCTTCAGCTCGGCCCGCCCGTTCTCGATGTGGCTGTAGCCCTGCTGCGATTTTTGCAGCAGCTTTGCGATCTCGGCCTGCGTCATGTCCCTGTCCTCCCGCAGACCTCGTATGCGCTCACGATAATCCTTGGTCAATCGTCCTCACCCGTGTCCATTTTATATTAATCGAAGGGACAAGTACCGAAATAGTCAATTATTGAGTAGTCTACTCAGCTTTGATGGAAAAGATGTGGCCGAATTTCGTGTGGAATGTGGTTAATCTGTGTTGACAAATACCCAATATTTGAGTAAAATGATTCTATGGGGTTACGATTCAATTAATCAGGATTAATGCAATATAATCAAATTGGTGTGAGGAGGCAAACTATGAGCAATAAAGCTACTGTGAAGAGAATACTGGCTTGGATAGGTGTTTTGCTGCTTTCCATTGTTGGTATTGCGGAAACAGCATATACCAATACTGACATGGAGCCAGCACAGATTGAAACAGTGGATGAGGTCTTTGCCTATGATGTAGATGTATTACCTGGAGAGATCGAAGAAACGGACCTGATGTCTTCGGAAGTCTATATGGAATATGGGCTAAGCGAGGATGTAGAATTGATGGCACCGGAAGCCTCTGATGATGATCAGAAAGTTGTGGATATTAATAACCTTGAGAACCCGGAAACAAATGGGAATGTACCGAAGTCATCAATTAAGGTGAATGCAGTCCCTAAAAAGCTGAAACTTGGTGTTAATGAAAAGTATACTCTGAATGGCACCGTACTCTCAGATGGAAAGAAGGTTTCCTATAAGTCCTCTAAGCCAAGTGTAGCTTCTGTTGATAAGAAAGGTGTTGTCACGGCAAAAAAAACAGGTAAAGCGACAGTAACTGTCAGGAAGGGTAAATTGAAGCTTGCTACATGCAAAATCACTGTGGTTGCCGCACCGAAGAAAGTTAGCATGAGCAAAACCAAGGCTACGCTGGAGATGGGCAAATCCCTGCAATTGAAAGCAAAGCTTCCGAAGAATACTGCTTCAAATCAGTTGAAATGGAAGAGCAATAACAAGAAAGTGGCAACGGTTGACGAAAATGGAAAGGTTAAGGCAGTTGCTGCGGGAAAGGCGAAGATTACAGTAACGACCTTCAATAAAAAAAAGGCGACTTGCTTACTTACAGTCACTAAAGCCTCAAATGGTGGGGAAGAGCTTTCGTGGCAGGATTTTGCCAGAGCTACTTCGTCACTCGTAAAGCATAATAGTGGGAAGATCGGCATTGCAAGTGCAGGAAGTCCCTATGCTACAGCACGCCTTATTGTTAAAGTGCGAGGTGATTTACCTGACCTGTCGCAATTCAAAGTGGAATCTATATTCCATGATACTGAAAAGCATTATATGATCCAACTGGCTAATGACAAAGCTGCAGAGGAATGTGCGAATTATCTTATGGCTTATCCTGAGGTCGAATACGTTGAGCCTGATCATATTGTTGAAAGCAATGGCTTGGATGCAAGTGAGATTCAGGTCTCAAATGCATCCTGGGGTGTCGCTGCGATAGGTGCAGATAAATATGCAAAAGACTTGGTTAACAGAGGCAAAACTAAAAAGACTGTTGTTGCTGTCATAGATACAGGGGTAGAGTATAGCCATCCTATGCTTAAGGGCAAGTTGTATAAGGGCTTTGATGTTTTGGATAATGATAGCAAGGCACAGGATGAAAATGGTCATGGAACGCATGTGTCGGGTATAATCGTACAGTGTACACCGGGTTTGAATATATCTGTTATGCCGTTACGTGTGTTTAATTCAAGCGGGGAAGGCGTGGGAGAATCTACATGTGTAATCATTGGTAATGCTGTTGAACGCGCAATAAAAGACGGGGCAGATGTCATCAATATGAGCTTGAGTTGTGTACCTACAAGCAAATATGTTGATGAAAAAGTGGAAAAGGCAATTCGGAGTGGAATTGTTGTTATAGCATCTGCTGGAAACAAGAATACAGACACAAAATACAGCTCGCCTGCTCATATTAAAAACTGTATTGTAGTAGCCGCGGTAGACAGAGATCGGAACCGGGCAGAGTTCTCAAATCATGGCGATGCTGTAGATATATCAGCGCCTGGAGTGGACATCATCAGCTCATATAAGGGAAATATGTATGCCAGTGGAAAAGGCACTTCGCAAGCAGCACCCCATGTCGCAGCTTCTGCAGCAATGCTGCTTTGTGATGATTCAAGCCTTTCTCCGTCGGATATTAGCAACAAGCTTCGCAGCGCAGCAACAGATTTGGGTTCCAGTGGGTGGGATCAATACTATGGAGCTGGTTTCCTTAACCTAAGGCCGTTCGTGCATTCATCTGCACCTACATCTATGCCTACGGTGGTTCCTACGGCGGTGCCAACGCTTAGGCCTACGGCGGTGCCAACGCTCGCGCCTACGGCAAAGCCGACGCCTGTACCAACAGCAACCCCGGCGTCTGTTATTTCGGATTGGGTGGGAATCGATCAAGTGCCAGCCAATGCATCGATCGTAGCAACAAAGACGCAATATCGCTATTCGGATGCAAGTTATTCAGACTGGAGTGAATGGAGTGGTTGGACTGTTGACAGAGAAGAAACAAACGATTTAAAGAGGGAGGATTCCGCGACAGTATACTATTGGTATCGCTATGCATGTCCACACTGTGGTACATTCATGCATGTATACAATAAGTGCTATACATGGGCTGGTGGCTGCGGGAATACCATTGGCAGTGACAGGGCACAAGTGACCTGGTTGACAACGTCTCCTGGGGAAGGCGTCCAAAACTGGGAGGGGACGGGCCGTATCATGACGGGAAGCGGTCCCAAGGACAGGTGGTTTTATTGGGTAGATTCCAGTCAAGGCTACCCGAATGGTAGATCCGAGACAGGATACAGGTATGCAACACGATCTCTGAGTTGGGGGGGATGGACTGGTTGGTCAGATACAGAGGTTACGGCATCTGAAACAAGACAGGTTGAGACAAGAACGCTCTATCGGTATATTGCAGAATAAGAGCAGATAGGATGAAAAATGAGGAGGGTAAGTACAATGAGAAAAGCATGGTGCTACAAGGCGCTCGAAGTTAGCACAGTTATGTTACTGCTTGCAATGATTTGCATGTTTGTCTTTACGTCAGCTGTAGCTGAACACAGTACCAATGAGATTCAACGCATATGCGATGAATATGGCTTTACCACAGGAAGGTATTGGTCATATAGCGAGGGCTCTGGGAATCCAACGGCATATACAGCGTCTGATCAAAAGGCAACTACAACGACAAGTACACAAAAAGGAAGACCGGGTGACGGTGATTACAAAGGTTATCGGTTTGCGGGTGGATCTGAATGTTGGGCATTTGCAGGATTCATTGGTTATAAGCTATCAGGTTTTTCGAACCCATATGATAGATCATGGACAAAGTTTGAAAGCCTCAATTCATTGAATGCAGCGGGAGGAATTGCTGTTGGCGACCTGATCAGAACAAGAAACCATAGCGCCATTGTATATTCAATTTCAGACAACGGTAACTTGCGATTTGTGCAATGTGGAGGTGGAATCAATAATAGTATTTCGGTAGATGGTTTTTTTAATTGGGATTCTGCTTGCCAGGATTTGAACAGTATCATAGCCAAATATGGGCTAACGGCTATATTTCGCGATCCGAATAGCAAGCCCAGTGCAGGTGATGAGTGGACGTATAGCTTTGATAACACGGCGTACAAAGTCATCAAGGGGTTTAATCTGAAGGACAAGCCCTATTCAGATGCGAATGTCACTCGTGTTATTGAAAAGGGCTCAACAGTTGTAGCAAAAAGAGTTGTTGTGAATAAATACAATAACATATGGTTTGAATTGGAAGATGGAGGTTATGCGTTTGGAGGATTAAATTGGGTAAATGGTACCCTTGCTGAAAGCGGGACACAGTATTTCAGCCTAAACAGTGATAACGCTTCAGTCAATTTAAGCGGCGCAAGTCTCCCACAGGGTAATTTGGAAGTTGGCGCGGGTTTTGAACTAAAAGGGTGTATTAATTCGTCCAATTCAATTAAGTCAGTTACTGCGGAGGTTTACAGTGGAGAGACAATGATTGCTTCGTCCAATACATGGACCAGCGAAAATAAGACAACACAGTCTCTTAACCTGCAGCCGAGTATTGTCAATACTACTTTGAAGTTCGGTAAGCTATCTGAAGGAAACTATACATTT
Organism: Candidatus Limivicinus sp.; assembly: GCA_045130755.1. Taxonomy (GTDB): domain Bacteria; phylum Bacillota; class Clostridia; order Oscillospirales; family Oscillospiraceae; genus Limivicinus. Next base: position 6,931 of record JBGUQD010000220.1, read on the forward strand.
AAGCTGAATGTAGAGTATTATTATGATCGAACTTTGAGGACAGCGATCAAGACAATTGGTGTATCCGTTTTTTCTGTTGGAAGAGGAGATTCCTCAATGCCGACTAACCCTCCAGATCAGGCGACCAACTGGGTTTATCGAGTTGAGACAAATGATGGATTGAATATGCGCAGCGGTGCAAGTACATCGGCAAATTTGGTGACGACGCTTCGAAATCCGACCACAATTACCGTTGAGAGAAAGGAGAGTGCAGATGGCTATACATGGGGATATGGAACGTCCAGTGATGGCCATACTGGTTGGATTGTTGTAGATAATAATTGGACAACGCTGTTGTCCGCTCCTTCTGAGCCATATGCTTCGACGACAGGCGATGATGAGTTTACAATAATAAAGTATGACATTGTAAACTGTGCCATAACGGTTAATGATATGACATATACCGGGAAAAGCTTGAAACCGGTGGTAACAGCCAAGTTGAATAAAACAAAACTGAAGAAGGGGATTGATTACTCAGTTCAATACAAAAACAACAAGAGAATTGGGAAGGGTACTGTAATAATCAAGGGTGAAGGGCAATACGATGGAAAGGTAAAAATCGGCTTTTTGATCAAACCGATGACGGTTTCTAAACTGAAGCTTGTTTCCGGCAAGAAGAAAGTAACCGTATCATGGGAGAGAATTAATGATGTTGACGGATACCAAATCCAGTACGGAATGAAAAAGGATTTTTCAAACTCAAAGAAGATCACTGTAAAAAAAGCATCGGCATTGAAGAAGGAGATCAATAATTTGAAGACGAAAAAGGCCTATTATGTACGTGTCCGTACATATAAGACGGTGCTGGGTGAGAAAATCTATTCAGAATGGTCTAAAAGTAAGAAGATCATAGTCAAGTAATCCAGGTCCAAGAGACGCGCTTGGGACGCCCCTTGTATATCCGCCCCCAGTGTATACCTGAATGGACAATCGCTGAGATCCTACCAATTTCAATGATACAGCGGGGGACCCGGATTGCCACGTCAACCCCTCGGGGTTTCCCCGCAATGACAGTGTTTGGAGCACTATCGTTTCGCCCCGAGCCACGTCATTGCGGGGAGGTTCCGGCGGGACCGACGCGGTGATCCGGGTCCTCCAACCCAGCGGGGACGGTTCTTCTGTATCCGTCCCCAGTGTATACATTAGGCGATTGTTCTTGTGGGGACGGTTCGTGTGTATCCGTCCCCGTGTATACCCTTCCCGCCAAGCGCATGATATACTATGTGGCAGTTGTGGCAGTTCTAAAGTTAGTATTTACTTTTTAAAAATGTTAGAGCTAATATATAAACTGCCACAACTGCCACAAAACAGTATAAAGGGTATAAAACGGGGAATTCAAATTGAAAATGGTTCAGGGGAAGTAACTCGCTGGGGACGGTTCTTGTGTATCCGTCCCCGGTGCATACCTGAATAAGCAATCCATCAAATCCCGCAGGGGTTTATTCTCCATTCTCCACTTCCCGCCTTCCGGTCCATTCGGATGCTGCGGGGGCATATCAGGGGGGTAACGGGGAGGATAACCACATGTCGTACCCGGTATTGTTTGCCAAAGCGTTGACAAAACGGACACGATCGTGTATCATTGAGATGGAGGTGATGGTATGGAGTTCTACTCTGTGCGCGATTTTCGAACGGAGTCGAAGGCGGTGTGGGCGAGCCTGGCCCGGGGCGGCGAGGTGGTCATCACCAATAACGGAAAACCTGCCGCGCTGATGATCGAGATTCCCGAAGGGCGCTTCGACGAGACCGTGCAGGCCGTTCGCCAGGCGCGGGCCATGACGGCGCTGAACAGCATGCGGCGTCGGGCTGCCGCGGCGGGCTATATGACGGATGAGGAAATCGAAGCGGCGGTCCGCGAGGCGAAGGAAATATGAATGTCGTTCTGGATACCAATGTGCTGGTTTCCGCGCTTTGGTCTCCGGGCCGAAAGCCCTGGGAAATCGTCGGCGCTGTGATCGCGGGGCGGTTGCGGCTTTGCTATGACTTTCGAATCGTAGAGGAATATGAGCGTGTGCTGCGCTACCCGAAGTTTGGCTTTCAGGAGGCAGAGATTGCCGCGCTTCTTGAGGGCGTGCTGCATCGTGGATTGTCCGTGATCGCAACGCCCATAGGGGAGGCGCCTTTCAGCGACGAGACGGACAGGAAATTCTATGAGGTGGCCCGGTACTGCGGCGTGCCGCTAATTACCGGGAATATCGCGCATTTTCCGAAGGACGGAACAGTGATCACTGTGGCGGAATTCTGGGAGCGGTATCTTTGCCGTCCGACTGCCGACAGCTGATCGTGTGAGACACTGGGGGACGTCGCCTGACCTCGGTCACTGCATCAATCAACAAAAAAATAACATTCAATTCACACCATTCATTTGATTCGGCCCGGCACATAGGCTATAATAATAAAGCTGTGTGCCGGGCTATCCATGTGCATTTTTGCCGGGAATGCGGGATGGCGGGGAAGGCGCGCGGTGGAAAATGGGATGAACCGGAAGGTTGCGGTGTAAACGCGGATCGCGTTTACCGAAACGCGAAACGCGCAGCCGGTAATTTCCGGGGACTATGTCCGACGATCGGACGACGGAGCTCATGCCCGTCGAATGAAAAATAATACAGAACACGCCCGGCAGCGTGTGCATGAGTTCAACAGGAGGAAAGAACATGGCAAACCAGAAGATCCGTATCAAGCTCAAGGCCTATGAGCATTCCATCATCGACCAGAGCGCGGCGCGCATCGTCGAGACCGCGAAGCGCACCGGCTCCCGCGTGTCCGGCCCGATCCCGCTGCCCACCGAGAAGGAGATCGTGACCATCCTGCGCTCTCCCCACAAGCACAAGGATTCCCGCGAGCAGTTCGAAATGAGGACGCACAAGCGCCTGATCGACATCCTGCGGCCCACCCCCCAGACGGTAGACGCTCTGACCAAGCTGGATCTGCCGGCGGGCGTTGAAATCGAGATCAAGCTGTAATGGACGAGGGCCTACGGACGCGCTGCCCCGGCGAGCATCCTGCGTAGCGAACCGAAGCATCGTCCGGCCGAAGCCCGAGGACACTGCGGCTTATCAATAGGGGCGCAAGCCCCGAAGCAAACTGCCGAGCGGTTTGTACAATTAGTAGAGAGGTGTAACCATGAAAAAGGCAATTCTCGGCAAGAAGATCGGCATGACCCAGATTTTCGTATCTGACGGTCGCCTGGTGCCGGTCACCGTGGTCGAAGCGGGCCCCTGCACTGTCACGCAGGTGAAGACCCAGAAGACCGACGGCTACGAAGCGGTAC
>JBGUQD010000221.1:0-10360 GCA_045130755.1 Candidatus Limivicinus sp.
CCTCTGCGCGCGGCGAGCTTGAGATCACGTCCCTTAACGAGCTTTATCTGAGGGATGAACGTCTTGATGTGCGTCTTTTGAGCCGCGGTTTTGCATGGTTTGACACCGGCACGATGGATTCGCTGGCGGAAGCTTCAGATTTCGTACGTATGATCGAAAGCAGGCAGAGCACCATGATCGCAGCGCTGGAGGAAATTGCATTTTATCGCGGCTGGATCAGCCGGGAGACGGTGTATGCCGCAGCCGCAAATTACGGTAAATCCACCTATGGTGCACACCTGAAAAATGTTGCAGACGGAAAGATCATCTACTGACAAGGGAGAAAGTTATGACAGTTGTAGTGACTGGCGGTGCCGGATTTATCGGTTCAAACTTTATTTTCTACATGCTTGAAGAGCATCCGGATTACCGTATCGTATGTATCGACAAGCTCACCTATGCGGGCAATCTCTCTACATTGGCTCCCATTATGGAAAAGGAGAATTTCCGCTTTATCAAAGCCGACATCTGCGACCGGGATGCTGTCTATACTCTTTTTGAGGAGGAGCACCCGGATATTGTGGTCAACTTTGCCGCCGAAAGCCATGTGGATCGCTCCATCGAAAACCCGTCCATTTTCCTTCAGACGAATATTATCGGAACCTCGGTATTGATGGACGCCTGCCGGAAATACGGCATTGGCCGCTATCATCAGGTCTCGACAGATGAAGTATACGGCGATCTGCCTCTTGACAGACCGGATCTGTTTTTCACCGAAGAAACACCTATCCACACAAGTTCCCCTTATTCCAGCTCGAAAGCGGGGGCTGATCTGCTGGTACAGGCTTATCACAGGACCTACGGGCTGCCCGTGTCGATCAGCCGCTGCTCCAATAACTACGGCCCGTATCACTTCCCGGAAAAGCTGATCCCCCTCATGATTGCCAACTGCCTCAACGACAAGCCTCTGCCTGTTTATGGCCTGGGTCTGAACGTGCGCGATTGGCTGTATGTAGAAGATCACTGTAAGGCCATCGATCTTGTAATCCACAAGGGCAGGGAAGGGGAGGTCTACAATATCGGCGGACACAATGAGATGCGCAACATTGACATAGTGAAGCTAATCTGCCATGAGCTTCACAAGCCTGAAAGCCTTATTACCTATGTCACGGACCGCAAGGGTCACGACATGCGCTATGCCATTGACCCGACCAAGATCCATAATGAATTGGGATGGCTGCCAGAGACAAAATTCGAGGACGGCATCAAACGGACCATTCGCTGGTATCTCGACAATCGTCCCTGGTGGGAGGAGATCATCTCCGGTGAATATCAGAGTTATTACGAGAGAATGTACAAAAACCGATGAAGGAGAAACAACGTGTATAAGCTGCTCAAGCAGGAGGGCCACGCGCGCCGCGGTGAGTTCACCACACCACACGGTACGGTTCAGACACCTGTCTTCATGAACGTTGGCACGCAGGGGGCGATCAAGGGGGCCCTTTCAGCTGCTGATCTGAAAACAATCGGCTGCCAGATCGAGCTTTCCAATACTTATCATCTGCATGTCCGCCCTGGAGATGCGCTTATCAAATCTCTCGGCGGCCTGCATAAGTTCATGACCTGGGACGGGCCGATCCTGACCGACAGCGGTGGCTTTCAGATCTTTTCCCTTGCAAAGCTGCGAAAAATCACGGAAGAGGGGGTTAAATTCAACTCCCATGTTGACGGTCGTCATATTTTCATGGGGCCGGAGGAGAGCATGCGCATCCAGGCTAACCTCGGTTCGGATATCGCTATGGCCTTCGACGAGTGCGTTAAGATCCCTTCGTCCAAGGATTACGTTCAGCGCTCATGCGACAGGACCTTTCGCTGGCTTCAGCGCTGCAAGGAAGCTCTGACCACATATAATCATGAGGATGACGCTGTCAATCCCGGACAGATGCTTTTCGGTATCAACCAGGGAGCCGTCTTTGCCGACCTGCGCGTGGAGCATATGAAAAAGATCGCAGAGCTTGATCTGCCCGGTTATGCCATCGGTGGTCTTGCTGTTGGGGAAACACACCAGGAGATGTACGATACCATCGAAATCGTCGAAGAGTATATGCCCAAGGACAGGCCACGTTATCTGATGGGTGTCGGTACGCCCGGCAACATTATTGAGGGCGTTGCACGTGGTGTGGATTTTTTCGACTGTGTTATGCCTGCGCGTAACGGCCGGCATGGTCATCTCTTCACATGGGACGGAATCATCAATATCAAAAACGAAAAGTATGTCAAAGATGACAGCCCCATTGACCCCGAATGCGATTGTCCCGTGTGCCGGAGATATTCCCGCGCATATGTACGGCATTTGTTCAAATGTGAAGAAATGTTGGCGATGCGCTTTGCTGTCATGCACAATTTGTACTTTTATAACAGCCTTGTCCGGGCGATCCGCAATGAGCTTGATACCGGGAGCTTTGGGAGCTTTCGCAGCAAATATTCGGGAATTCTCGACAAACGTATTTAAGCATCTTGAAATTTCCTGATTCTCCATATATAATATAAACACTTTTGATTCGGAGGTTATCCAGAATGAATTTGATCCTTACTGCCGAGGCAGGCGCCGCAGGCGGCACTTCCATGCTTTTCATGCTCGTTGTGATGTTCGCTGTCTTTTACTTCTTCTTTATCCGTCCTGAGAACAAGAAGAAGAAGACCGTCGAAGAGATGCGCAGTTCCCTGAGCGTCGGCGATGAGATCACCACCATTGGCGCCATGACTGGCAAAATTGTCCAGGTCACGGAAGACACTGTCACCTTTGAAACTGGAGAAGACCGCGTACGTATCCAGATCAAGAAGTGGGGCGTCTCCACGACTGCGAAGATGGAAGCTGCTGAGGCGGAAGCCCGCGCAGCTAAGACCAGAGGCAGGAAAAAGTAAACTTGTCCCTGAATTTTTGCACTCCCGAACAAATAGGATGAAGAGATCTTATTTGCTTGGGGGTGTTTTTTTGTTCTTAAAGGACCGGTGGAGGTTACCCAATGTTGGATTTCTGCTCAATGCCTTGTTTGGATGGCTCGTCGGAGCAGTTTTTCTTCTTCTTGTCACAACTTTGATCGCCAATACAGCCGTAATCGGAGAGTTCTGGCTGGGATACATGAGCTCGGCCATCAGCTTTTTCGCAGCAGTCACAGCCGGGATTTCAGCAGCACGAAGGCTATCCGCGGCAAGGCTGCCGGCTGCATTGATCGCTGCAACGGCACTTGTAATTGCGCTGCTCACGATCGGATTTCTGATCCGCGGGGAGGGGATGAACTCATCAGCTATTCTGAGTATCGTAAGCTTCACCTACGCTGGTGTCATAACAGGTATGTTTATACGCTCAAAGAAAAAACGAAATGGGACAAAATACCATTTGCCAAAATTGACATAATAACTACAGTAAAGTGTTTGCAAATCGATTATCTTCGCTTGCTTGAAGACATTTCGCGAATAATAGGGTAACAAGAGTTGACATAAATGAAAAATTATTTTTTAAAAATTGAAAAAAAGACTTGATTATTTTGCGAGTTTGTAATATATTGTTTCCAGATCAGTTATGTCAATTACAAAATTATTTCATATTTACTGATGCGTGACATTACTTTGAAGAAAGAAGGGCGTTTGAATGCAAAATTCCGAGTGCATTGAGATGTTTGAAAAATATCTCGTGGAGGATAAAAAAGCATCTGCGAACACCCTCAGCTCGTACCTGAGAGACATAAGACAACTGGGAGAGTTTCTGGACGTACACGGGGAAAACGGCATTGTCGACGCAAGTGCCGAAGAACTGTCCGAATACATAGAGATGTTGCGTGCAAACGGAAAATCTGTAGCGACGGTTTCGCGTTCTATTGCCTCGATCAAATGTCTGTATGCACACTTGTTCATCAAGCAGCTCATCACGGTAAATCCTGCGCAGGGTCTGATCCCGGATAAGAGCACACAGAAACTGCCGGAGATTTTGACAAGCAAGGAAGTCGAGCTGCTGCTCGAGCAGCCAAAGTGTATCGACCCGAAGGGATACCGCGATAAAGCGATGCTTGAACTGCTGTATGCCACAGGTATCCGTGTGACGGAGCTTATTGATCTCAACATCTCGGATGTGAACTTGGCCGCCGGTGTGATCCGCTGCGCAAGCCGAAATCGCGAGCGTTTCATCCCCATGTACCCGGCAGCGGTCAAGGCACTGAGCGATTATATCACGCTGGTACGTCCGCAGATGATTCTCATGCCTGAAGAACAGTCGCTCTTCGTCAATGTGAGCGGTGAGCGCATGTCTCGCCAGGGGTTCTGGAAGATCGTCAAACACTATCAGAAGAAGGCTGGCATCGAAAAGGACATCACGCCGCACACGCTGCGCCACTCCTTTGCCGCGCATCTGTTGGAAAACGGTGCCGATATCCATGCAATCCAGGAGATGCTGGGGCACCGGGACATTTCCTCTACACATATGTATTCCCAGATCGTGAAAAAACAGCTTAAGGACGTATATAACAAGGCCCATCCGAGGGCCTGAAACAAGACAGCCCGTCTTCGCTTCGAAGATGGGCTGTGATTTTTGTTGCAGAAGTGCGCCGAGTATGGTAAAATCTCGCTGGAGTGTGATTTTATGCGAATCTTGGGGATTGACCCGGGCATTGCAACCATCGGCTTCGGCGTCCTCGAATCTGAAAAAAACAGCCATAAGCTGATAAACTGCGGCGTTATTACAACACCTGCGCACACCAGCCTTTCAAGCCGCCTTGAACAGATCTATGATGACATGATTAGCCTCTTAGACCTTTTCAAACCGGATGCCGTATCGATCGAAGAGCTGTTTTTCAATACCAACATCACCACCGGCATTTCGGTCGCTCACGGCAGAGGTGTGATTTTACTGGCCTGCCGCAAGTACGGTGTGAAAGTATATGAGTATACGCCCCTTCAGGTCAAACAGGCTGTCGTCGGCTATGGCCGCGCAGAGAAACGCCAGGTCATGGACATGGTGAAAAGAATCTGCCAGTTGCCAGAGGCGCCGAAACCGGATGACGCTGCTGACGCGGTGGCCCTCGCGATCTGTCATGCCAGAAGTGCTACTTCATTACTGTACAGAGGAGATCAGGAAGAATGTTCTACCATTTAGAAGGACGGGTCGCGGAGCTGGAGCCTGCGCTCGCGGTGATCGACTGCGGCGGAGTCGGCTATGCACTGAGTATCACGGCAAATACCGCGGGCGGGCTCAGAATCGGTGAAAAGGTAAAGTTGTATGTTTCAGAATCGATAGGGGAGGATCACTTTGACCTCTTCGGCTTTCTGGATAAAAGCGAGCGCCGCTTCTTTGAATTGCTTATCTCTGTATCCGGTATCGGCCCGAAGGCCGCCATGTCGATTCTCTCCCACAACACGCCTGAGGGTTTGGCTCTCGCAATCATCAGCGGCAACGAAAAGGCACTGACTGTTGCGCCCGGCATTGGAAAAAAGATCGCCCAACGTGTGATTCTTGAACTCAAGGACAAAGTGAGCAAAGAAATGAACAGCGGCGCATCTGATTATTCCTTCGTTGCGCCAGTATCGGTTCAGGCCGCAGACTCCGCAGTAAACGATGCGCTGGCCGGTCTTACGGTCCTGGGCTATTCTGGGGCGGAAATCGCGCCGGTGCTTAAAAAGCTTGACACGCAGAATATGACGGCAGAGCAGATTATTAAAGCCGTTTTGAAGCAGATGGTAAAATAAAAGCCTATGAGTATTAATTTTTCCGAAGACGTCAATGATGAAATCATCACGACGGCTGCCAGCCTCCCGGAGGACAACAGCGAAGGCTCGCTGAGACCGAAAACAATAAGTGAATATATCGGTCAGGAAAAGGCAAAGGACAATCTCAGCATCTTCATTAATGCGGCAAAAATGCGCGGCGAATCGCTTGATCACGTACTGCTCCACGGTCCCCCGGGGCTTGGAAAGACGACACTTGCAGCTGTCATCGCAAATGAAATGGGCGTGAACATGCGGATCACGTCGGGCCCTGCGATCGAAAAGCCGGGTGATCTTGTTGCCATGCTGACGAATTTGAACGAAGGGGATATCCTCTTTGTCGACGAGATCCACCGCCTCAACCGGGCCTATGAGGAGATACTGTATCCTGCGATGGAGGACTATGCCATCGATATTATCCTTGGCAAGGGGCCCTCTGCAAATTCGCTGCATCTCGACCTGCCGCACTTCACACTGATCGGTGCGACTACACGTTCCGGCCAGTTGACCGCACCGCTGCGTGATCGTTTTGGCGTTACGCTGCGCCTTGAATTGTATACCCCAGAAGAACTGCAGAGGATCGTGATCCGCTCCGCCGGGATTTTGAACGTGAAGATTGTGCCCGACGGCGCGTATGAGATCGCTTCGCGCTCCCGCGGTACACCGCGTATTGCCAACCGTATGCTGCGCAGAGTTCGAGATTTTGCCCAGGTCAGGGCGGACGGCGTTATCACACGAGAGGTTGCGGATAAAGCCCTATCAAGCCTTGAAGTGGACAAACTCGGGCTTGACGCGCTTGACCGCCGTATGCTCAGGAGTATTATTGACTTCTACGGCGGTGGGCCGGTGGGACTTGAAACCCTCGCTGCAACCATCAATGAAGATGCTGTGACACTTGAAGATGTGTATGAGCCGTATCTTCTGCAGTGCGGTTTTCTCACGCGCACACCGCGTGGCCGCTGCGTCACACAGAAGGCATACCAGCATCTTGGGCTCGAATATATGGGCCAACAAGCACTCGACATGTAAACAGTCATTGGTTTTGCATCATTTTATACAAAAGGGTATTGACTTTAATAGTTTGTGTTGTATAATACATGATGTATATATTTAGAGTATTTGAAATAATATGATAGATTACGCAGAAATGGATGATACGATGCTGCAAAGGCTCGCATTCGACGGTGATCGAGATGCTGAGGATGCTTTGGCGGCGCGTTATCTTCGGCTTGTCAGAATCTGTGCCAGACCGCTGTTCCTCGCCGGAGGAGACAGCGAAGATCTGATTCAGGAGGGGACCTTCGGGCTCCTGTCTGCCATCCGAAACTATGACCCAGTAGACGGTGCTTCTTTCAAGACCTACGCCGAGCATTGTATCCGCATGCGACTTCTGTCAGCGATCAAATCCGCTTCCCGCCTGAAACACGTTCCCCTTAACGACGGTATTTCACTTGAAGAACTCTCCGAAGATCCCGGTGCCGACATCTCGACTTTCCCTGAGCTGATCCGTTATAATCCGGAAGAACTGATTCTGGCCGAAGAGAGCAGGGAAGAGTTGAATGCGGCTTTTTCCCGGTGCCTTTCCAGATTTGAGATCAAGGTGCTTGATCTGTATCTGGAGGGCCTGTCGTATAGAGAAATAGCGGACAGACTTTGCAGGGACGCAAAGTCAATAGACAATGCCGTGCAGAGAATCCGGCGCAAGCTTGCACGGGAAAACATTCTTGGCGATATCAGCTTCGGCTGATCGCAAATACAGCCGACAGGCATAATCAAAAGAGAGGATTCAAGATGTACGAAGACAAGACCTTAGTTTGCAAAGAGTGCGGAAAAGAATTTGTTTTTACCGCCGGTGAGCAGGAATTCTACGCAGAGCGCGGCTTCCAGAACGAGCCCCAGCGCTGCAAGGCATGCCGCGACGCACGCAAGAACGCTGCCCGTGGTCCCCGTGAGTTCTTCACTGCCACCTGCGCAGCCTGCGGCGGCGAAGCTCGTGTTCCTTTCGAGCCCAAATCCGACCGCCCTGTTTACTGCAGCGAGTGCTTTGCTAAGATGAGAGAGCAGGCCTGAGTTCCTGTTCTACAGTTAAGGGGGACACAAATGTGTCCCCCTTTCCTTAAAACAAAATGGAGGTAATCAAATGGAAATCACCCGTGAAACCCTGATTTCTGAAGTTGTTGAGAATTGCCCGCAGGCTATGCCCGCTTTCCAGGCAATCGGTATGCACTGCATGGGCTGCGCCATGGCCAGCGGCGAAAATATTGAACAGGCCTGCTGCGCCCACGGCGTTGACCCTGATGAGTTCCTGACTTATCTCAAGGCTTTTCTTGAGACTGCCTGATCGTCAAAAGCCGGACATGGTTCCGGCTTTTACTTTTATGGAAATAAAGATGAACAAACGACTGTCTGCGATCGCCGCGCTTGTAAATGAGGGCAAAGGCCTTGTCGATGTTGGGACGGATCACGGATATCTCCCTGCATATCTTGCATCATCCGGCTACAAAGGCGCGCTGTTTGCGTCGGACATAAACGAAGGCCCCTTGCATTCCGCGCGTCGGACAGCGGCAGAGTCGGGTCAAAAAGAGCGTATCTGTTTCCTTCTGTGTGATGGCCTCTCGCTTTGCCCGCCGGAGGAGATCGATACCATCGTGATTGCTGGTATGGGCGGCGACATGATTGTCAAGATTCTGGATGAGGCCGAGTGGTGCATGGATCCTCGCTATCATCTGATCCTGCAGCCCATGACAAAGGCGGAGGTCTTGCGCTACTGGCTCGTATACAACGAATTTGCCATCGAGTCCGAGACAATCGTTGAGGACGGCGGAACGCTGTATCAGATCATCTCCTCGCGCTTCGGCGAATGTACAAGCTTAACGGATGCCGAGCTTTTTACCGGCAAACGTGCTCTTTGTATGGATTCCGGCCTGTTTGAATGCCAGCTTTTGCGGATTATCGGCCGTTTTGAGAAAGCGGTGTCCGGCATGCAGGGCAGGGGAGCAGATCCGCGGCTTTGCCTCTACAGAGAGATACTGGATCAATTATCGGAGATGAGGGAGCAAAAATGACTGCCATTCGGGATATTTTTACGGCGCTTTGCCGTATTGCACCGCTTGAGCTTCAAATGGATTTTGACAACGCCGGCTTTCAGATCGGCCGTGCGGAGAGAGAAGTGTATCACGTACTGCTGGCTCTGGACGTGACAGATGCTGTTATACAAGAGGCGGATGAACTTGGTGCAGAGCTTATCGTGACGCATCATCCATTGCTGTTTTCCCCGCTTCGGTCACTTACCGATCTGGACCCAATCCAGAGACGTGCACTCACGCTCGCAGAAAAAGGGATCGGCCTCATTTCCATGCACACAAATCTCGATATTGCCGAGGGCGGCGTGAATGACGTGCTGATCCGACTTCTTGATGCGGAACCGGAAGGATCCCTTGACGAGGGCTGCGGCCGGATCGGTACACTGCCAAAGGCGATGAATCTTTCAGCATTTCTTGAAGTGTGCAAGCAGCGTCTGCAGGTTCCCGCTCTTCGCTTTGTCGACGGCGGAAAAGCAGTGCACAGAATTGCAGTCATGGGCGGTGCGGGAGCAGGAAGCCTTGAATGCGCCGTCAAAACCGGCTGTGATACCTATGTGACTGCCGATATCAAGTACCACCAGTTCCAGCATGCGGCGGAATTGGGACTGAATCTCATTGATGCCGACCATTTCTATACGGAAAACCCCGTGATCTCAGAACTGGCACGGCAGCTAAAGGTGCAGTTTCCTGACGTTGAGTTCCATATCAGCAAACGGCATTCTTCTTGTATACACTTCGCATGATAGGCTCGTCATATCAGTCCTCCGTCTCTCATACACTCAAACAAGTGAGAACATGAGAGCGGAGGCTTTTTTATGTGTGAAAACAATCTGTACAGCGAACTTGCTGTTCGCACGAACGGTGCGGTCATGCTGGGTATCGTCGGACCGGTAAGAACCGGAAAGTCCACCTTCATCAAGCGTTTTATGGAGACTCTTGTGATCCCGCGTATCGAAAACAATTTCCTGCGTGAACGAGCTAAAGATGAGCTGCCGCAAAGTGCCTCGGGCAAGACCATCATGACCGCAGAGCCGAAATTTGTCCCCGAAAACGCGGTCACGATTCGTGTTGGAGAAAACACCGAGCTGTCGGTCCGCCTGGTCGACTGCGTTGGTTACATGGTGGAAGGTGCTTCCGGGCAGTTTGAAGATGGGCAAGAACGCATGGTCACAACACCCTGGTTTGACCACGAGGTTACGATCACAGAGGCAGCCGAGAAGGGGACATGGAAAGTAATAAACGAGCATTCCAGCATCGGCATTGTAGTCACGACAGACGGCAGCATCGGCGAAATACCGCGGGAGAACTATGAAGCTGCCGAGGAGCGGACAATCAAGGAACTGCAGGAGATCGGCAAGCCTTTTGTTGTCCTGCTGAACAGTACGAACCCAAAAAGTGAGCGCTGCGCTGCTCTTGCACGTGAAATCGCGCAAGAATACAGCGTGCGCTGTCTGCCGGTTGATTGCCTGCACATAAGTGAGGACGATATATGCATTATACTGAGCTCAGCGCTGGAGGAATTCCCAATCAAGGCAGTCAGT
>JBGUQD010000222.1:0-8739 GCA_045130755.1 Candidatus Limivicinus sp.
GTTCAATCGCTTCCTCCGTGCGCACAAAAAGCCTATCCTGATCATCCTGCCCATCCTGCTTGTCGCGGCGGCAGGCGTGCTCGTGCCGCTGCATTTTTCAAGTCTCGGTTCTGCCCTCTCAACCTACCGCGTGCTCAAGGACTTCTCGCGGCAGGAGGTGGATGTGCAGACGCATATTCAAATTCAAGCCGAGGACCGGGATGTTGAGCTGTCCACTACAGTCCATCGCGTGAAAGAAAGCGGCCATATGATCCGCTGCGTCGAGCAGTACGGCATCCCGCTGTACATCTCGGGCGGCATGGTCTGCATGGAAAACGGCCGCGTCTTCCGTCTGGCAGAGGGAACGCTCAGTCAGGGCAAGGTGCTGGATCTGGCGCTGGATGTGTTTTTACACGAGGATATTCAGAAGAGCTCCGTCGACGGGATTTCCCGTTATCTGGCGGTGATCGGCGGTGAGACGGCCGACCGCATCCTCCAGCTGTTCCTTTCTGCAAGCGATGAAGATCTCCTGCGCGCCAAGAGCATGACCATTGCCCTGGATACGCAGGAAGGCAGCCTGCGTCAGCTCTCCTTAGAAGGGAACGGCACCGCCTCCGGCGGTACCGCCTTCCAGTTTGCCGTGTCGATGACGCCCCGTGAAATGACTGAGCGGCCGGAGATTCCCCAGGCAGTGATTGATGCCATCCTGAGCGGCGGCGGAGAAGACGACCAGATTTTGTCCGAGGATCTGCTGCGTCTTTTGGCCGCCTGGGTCAAAAATGAGAGTGCCGAGACCGTCAGCGCCGATATCACAGTCGATGCCGACTGTGGTCCTCTGAATCTCTCTCCGCGCTACAGCTACTCTCGCCGCACGGTGGACGGCACGAAAGTCCATTGTGTCCGTTCCGCTCTCTTCAAGCTTTACTTCACCGACAGTGCCGCCTGCACTGCCGCAGGGCTCGACCTGAGTGATGCACAGAAGCGCGTGGTGGATACGGCCCACCTTATTGACCTGGCAAAGGAGCTGTGTCTCAAGGGACAGTTTTCCAGCGTCGGCACCGCCGAGCGAACAGTCTACACCATTGCCCTCAGCGGTACGGACGCGTCCGATATTGTCTCCAAACTGCTCCCCGAGCTTAACCACCTGAACCTGAGCTACGACGACTGCCGCCTGCGCATCACCGTCCTTGACGGAGGGCTTGACTGCATCGAGCTTGACTGCGGCGGCACTCTGCGTGTGGTGTCCCGGGACATTGCGGCTTCTGTGAATGTCGCAGTGCGCTTCAGCGACAAGCCGGCCGAGGCGGTTCCCCCCGCCGTGCGTGATGTGCTGGTGAAGTGACCCTCCGCTCAACTTATAAAAAGGCACCGCATGGGATTGATATCCCCTGCGGTGCTGATTTGTTATTCGCCCTTTCCCACCATCTTGCCGGGACTGACGCCGAAGCTCTCCTTGAAGGCACGGTGGAAAGCGGAGTAGTCCCCAAAGCCGCTCTCCGCAGCGGCTTTGGCGGCAGGAGTTCCCTCGCGGATGAGGCGGGCGGCGTGCATGAGCCGCTTCTGCCGCACATAGGCGTGGACGGTGGAGCCGGTCTGCGCCTTGAAAAGACGCATAAAATGATAGGGACTCAGGTATAAGCGCTCAGCCAGTATCTCCACGCTGAGTTCCTCACGAAAATGCTCGTTGATATAACTCAGGGCCTCCTGTACCTTTGGGTCCCCGCGGACTTCCGCGCGCTCGGGCGCGGCTTCGTGGAGACGGTTTATATGGATGAGAAGCTGGATAATGAGCGTCTCACGCATAGTCTGGGCGCCGAGGCGCGTGTCCGCCGCCGCTTTCTCATAGGCTTCGACAGCGGCTTTCAGTTCCTTGAGCTGTTCCTCTGTGGCGGTGAGCAGGTGCCGCCTTCTCCGGTCCGCCTGATCAAAGCAGTCCATGAGCCCCGCGCCGGGGAAGGCCCGCTCGAAATACTGCCGGTCAAGATAGAGAATGATACGCTCATAGGGGCGGCTGCGATCGATGACGGCCTTGTGGATGGCGTGGTGCCGCACCAGCAGCACCGACCAGGGCAGCAGATCGTAGCTCTGCTCCTCCACCAGATAGTTGACGCTGCCCTCCAGCAGGATCACCAGTTTGTCAAATTCGTGGAAGTGAAAATCCAGCTCCTGCCCGGCTGTATCCTTGAGATGAAAATAGTGAAAACTCTCGCGCAGATAGCCTGCACGGTTGATACCGTTGTCCGTCATGGGGACCTCCTGGCACTTTAGTACATTACATTGTTGTATTATACCGCAGCTTTTGCAAAGTTTCAAGCACTGTTTGCAATTTACTTTGCAAATCATTTGAATATAATAGCATACATGCAAAAACCAATTTTGAAAGGGGTTTTCTCCATGAAGTCCAACAGCTTTCTGAAGAACAACTGGTTCTTCTTCTCCATGATCATCGGTATCGTAGCCGGTATCATTGTCGGCTTTGCCTGGCCCAATGCCGGTGTGCTTGAGCCGCTCGGCACGCTGTTCATCAACATGATGTTCTGCGTGGTGGTTCCGATGGTGTTCTTCTCCATCTCCTCCTCCATCGCCAATATGAAAAGCGCAAAGCGCGCAGGCAAACTGATGGGCACGACGGTCATCACCTTCATGTGCACCACCATCATCGCCTCCGTGATCATGTACGTGCTGGTGCGCTTCATCCCCGTTTACACCGGCGAACCCGCCTTTGAGCCGGGCGCCTCCGAGCCCATGAGCGCGGGCGCCATGATCGTCGGCTTCTTTACCAAGCCCGACTTCCCCGAGCTGTGGAGCCGCCGCTCCATCCTCCAGCTCATCATCGCGGGCATCTTCTTTGGCTTCGGCGTGCAGATGTGCGGCGGACCCGAGACCAAGGTTGCCGGCCTGCTTGAAGAGATCACTCAGGTTCTCATGAAGGTCATCAAGCTCATCAGCTACTACGCCCCCATCGGCTTCTTCGGCTTCTTCGCTGCCCTGGTCGCGGCTCACGGTGCTGACTTTGTGTCCAGCTACGCCCGCGCCATCATCCTCTACTACGTGGTCTCCTTTGCCTATATGTTCCTGATCTTCCCGCTCTATGCCCGCTTCGGCGGCGGCAAAGGTGCCGTCAAGGTCATGTTCCAGCACTTGTTCCGTCCGGCGGCTGTTGCCTTCGGCACCTGCTCCTCTGTGGCCACCATCCCCACTAACATGGAAGTCTCCGAAGACACCGGCATCTCCAAGGACGTGACCGATATCGTCCTGCCCATGGGCGCGACGATGAACATGGACGGCTCCGGCATGAGCGCCATCATCAAGGTTGCCTTCCTGTTCGGCATGTTCGGCAAGGACTTTGCCACCGCCGACGCTCTGATCGCCATCATCGTGGCCACCGTTTCCTCCGTTGCCATGTCCGGCATTCCCGGCGGCGGCGGTACCGGCGAGCTGGTGCTCTGCTCCCTCTTCTTCCCCGAACAGCTTGCAATCGCATTCCCGATCGCGCAGGCCATCGGCGATCTCGTCGATCCCCCTGCGACCATGGTCAACGCCGCCGGCGACTATGTGGCCTCCTACATTGTATCCCGCTACAACGACGGCAAGGATTGGCTCCAGAGGGCCATGGCAAAGAAGAATCAGTAAGCTACATAAACGATTTCAGCGCGGCCGAATGGCCGCGCTGTTTTTTATTGATGTGCCAATTTAATTTAATCCTGAATCAAGACAGTACCGAATGCAGGCACATCAATAATGATTTAATTGCCGTTTCGCTCGCCCTTGGCGGGCAACCGCGAAACATGGCGAAATTGCTCACCAATTAATTCAAGAATTAATTGGCGGAGCAATATTATTCCGCCCAATGTCCGATGAAGCCGCCGCCGATGAGGCGCTCGCCCTGGTACAGCACCGCGCTCTGACCGGGAGCCGGGGCGCGGACGGGGGTCTCGCAGATGATCCAGGCCACACCCTCCCCCTCGGTCGTGACAGTGCACCTTGGCTCTTCCCACTTGGTGTGGCGCACACGGACAGAGGCGGGGATGAAATTCTTCGGTGGGTCGATGAGCCAGTTAAAATCATCCGCCGTAAACTGCGTCTTGAATAGTTCTTCCCATAAGGCAAGCTCAATCACATTTTTCTCGGCGTTGATCCCGGAGACATAGAGCTTGCGACCGTCATGCAGTCCCGGGATGCGCTGGCCCACCGTCCAGTGGACGATGCCCTCATGCTGTCCGATCACCTCTCCGTGGAACACGAAATTCCCCGGCCCAGGAAGGGCGGCGTGACGAGAGATCCAGCCCACGTAATCCTTGTCCGGGATAAAGCAGATTTCCATGCTGTCCTTCTTGTGGGCGGCGGGCAGGCCGAATTCCTCCGCAAGGGCGCGCACCTGCTTTTTTTCATACCCGCCCAGTGGGAGAGTCAGGCGGCTGACCTGCTCCTTTGTTAAGCGGCATAGCATGTAGCTCTGGTCATTGGCAGGCTGGCCCTTGTATAGTGCGCCGCCCTCCGCGCGGGCATAGTGCCCGGTGGCGACAAGCTCCGCGCCGATGCGGTCGGCCTCCCGGATCAGCATGGGAAATTTCATACTGGGATTACACAGGATGCAGGGATTC
The DNA here is from genome assembly GCA_045130755.1 of Candidatus Limivicinus sp. Lineage (GTDB taxonomy): Bacteria > Bacillota > Clostridia > Oscillospirales > Oscillospiraceae > Limivicinus. The sequence continues at coordinate 4,584 of JBGUQD010000222.1, forward strand.
GGTGTCTCGCCGCGGAGGTAGCAGTCCGCAAACGGGCGGCAGACCTTTTCCTCCAGCGCCTCGTGCACGTCCAGCACCGTAAGCTCCACGCCCATGCGCTCGGCGGAGGTGATTGCCTCCCATCTTGCCCGCTCACTGGTATTGTCGAGGTACACTCCGTGCACCTCAAAGCCCTGCTTCTTAAGCAGCACGGCGGACACGGCGGAGTCCACCCCGCCGGAAAAGCCAAGTACGACCTTGCTCATTATCTGTTCTCCATATAAACCATCAGCACCGAGATGTCCGCCGGGGACACGCCGGAGATGCGGCTTGCCTGCCCGAAGTTTTCTGGTCGGATCTTTTCGAGCTTCTCCCTTGCCTCGAGCCGCAGGCCCGCAATGGAGGCATAGTCGATATCCGCGGGCAGCTTCTTTTCCTCGAGACGCGAAAACTCTTCGATCTGTCGGAGCTGGCGCTTGATATATCCATCATATTTGAGCCGGATCTCCGCCTGCTGCCACACGGCTTTGGGGAGTGGAGGCCGTGCCGGGTCAAAGGGCGCGGTGTCCGCGTAGGTGATCTGCGGGCGGCGGATAAGCTCGGCCAGAGAAAAGCCTGTGGTTACAGGCGCAGTGCCCTTCGATGCCAGCATAGCGTTGAGTTCAGCCGTCGGCGGGATGTGGGTATTCTCCAGGCGCTGAAGTTCTGTGTCCACCGCGGTGTATTTATCCAAAACCTTCCGATACTGTTCTTCGCTCACCAAGCCGATTTCCCGGCCGATGGCCGCGAGGCGCTGATCGGCATTGTCCTGCCGGTGCAGAAGGCGGTATTCGCTGCGCGAAGTCATCATGCGGTAGGGCTCGCTGGTGCCCTTGGTGACCAGATCGTCAATGAGTGTGCCGATATATCCGTCCGAACGGCGAAGGATGAAGGGGCCCTCCCCTCTGATCTTCCGGGCAGCGTTGACGCCCGCGACAAAGCCCTGTACCGCCGCCTCCTCATAGCCGGAGGAACCGTTGAACTGTCCCGCCCCATAGAGACCCGGGATTTTTTTGCTCTCGAGCGTTGCGTACAGCTCGGTCGGATCCACGCAGTCGTATTCGATGGCGTAAGCGCAGCGGGTCATTTCCGCATGCTCGAGGCCGGGGATCGTGTGGAGCATCTGCACCTGGATTTCTTCCGGCATGGAGGAGGAGAATCCCTGAATGTAAAGTTCCTCGGTTTCCAGGCCCATGGGCTCCACAAAGAGCTGATGGCGCGGTTTGTCCGAGAAGGTCATGACCTTGGTCTCAATGCTGGGGCAGTAGCGCGGCCCCACGCCTTCGATGACTCCGGCATAGATAGGGCTGCGGTCGAGATGGGCGCGGATGATGTCATGGGTACGCTCGTTGGTATAGGTGAGGTAGCAGACAGCGCGGTTTTCCGGCGCGGCTTCGGTGGAGAAGGAGAAGGGCTCGGGCTCTTTGTCCCCCTCCTGCAGCTCCATTTTGGAAAAGTCCACCGTTCGGGCATTGACCCTGGGCGGCGTACCGGTCTTGAAGCGGCGCAGGGAGAGACCGAGTTCCCGCAGGCGCTCTGTCAACGCGAGGGCCGGAGCCAGACCGTCAGGCCCGGAATCGCGCAGAACCTCGCCCACAATTGTGCGCCCGCCGAGGTAGGTGCCCGAGGCGATCACCGCCGCACAGCAGTGGTATACTGCCCCCGTATGTGTCGTTACCGAGCATACCGCACCTGATTCATTCACGCCGATGTCCACGATCTCCGCCTGCTTGACGCGCAGGTTTTCCTGTCGCTCGAGCGTGTATTTCATCACCTGCTGGTAGCGCCGCCGGTCGGCCTGGGCGCGCAGAGAGTGGACAGCCGGCCCCTTGCCGAGGTTCAGCATGCGGTACTGGATGCAGGCCTTGTCGGCCGCTTTCGCCATCTCACCGCCGAGGGCGTCAAGCTCACGCACCAGGTGTCCCTTGCCCGTGCCGCCGATGGCGGGATTGCAGGGCATGTTGCCCACGCTGTCGAGATTCACCGTGAAGCAGACGGTATCAAGTCCCAGACGTGCCGAGGCCAGGGCTGCCTCGATGCCGGCGTGTCCGGCGCCAATGACTGCCACGTCGCACTTTCCTGCGTCATATCGAATCAATTGCAAACACCACGATTTCTTTTATTAGTCGTGTTATTCTATCATTCCGCTCCCACCACGTCAAACATTACCTTGGATTCAGGGAAAAATCGGTAATACTTTTTCGCCGAATATTCTTGACCACACGCCGATGGAAAGTTATAATTATTAAAGTAAAATTATTCGTACTGTATCTTCGGTGGGAGAATGATCAGGATGAGAAGAAAGAGAACCGTTATATTGTCGGCACTGCTCTGCCTGAGTTTGTGCCTGACATTGTCGCATCTGCGGCCGATGCAGGCCGAGGCCGAAAGCTACATCGTCAAGGTGCTGGCCACTACAAGCTATACCCCGGTCGCGCTGATGGAGGCAGGCGAAATCACCGCCGCCACCAGCACAAAAGGCATCTATCTGGCCGACTACGGCTGGTATGAGGCGAGCAGCGGCAACCGCGTTGCGGGCAAATTCGGCGTGCGCCCGGTGTCGGTGCTCATGACCTTTGCCACCCATGACGGCTATGTATTTGACAGCACTGTTGCCGTCTATCTCAATAACTCTCCCGCCGCCTATGAAGTCAGTGCCGACCGGCATTATCTGACCCTTACGCGCACCTACGATCCCATGGTCTGGAAGCCGTCCGTCATCAAGAATCCGGGCGACGAATACCTCACCGAGGGCGGAATTGCCTCCTTTGTGGCCTCCGCCGCCTATACCGAAGGATTTCAGTGGTATGCCCAGAACCCTGAGACCGACGAGGTCCAGCCCATCTACAACATTCCCAACGCCATCGAGATCTATTCTGACGGCGAGCAGAGCCGGCTGAACATTCTCGCCGTCCCCGCGTGGATGGATGGCTGGAAGGTCTACTGCTCCTTTGTCGGTGCTCTCGGCAGCAGCTCTCTCTCCACGCCCGCGACGCTGCATGTCAAGGCGCTGGATCCGGCATTGTATGAGGATATCTACGCAGAAATCCTGCAGCCGGTCGCTCAGACACCGGAGCCCTCTCCGTCGCCGACTCCCTCTCCCTCCCCGGAACCCTCCCCCACTCCGGATCCAACGCCGGAGTCTTCGCCTGAACCTGTGCATGTGCACGAATTTCCCGAAACCTACAGCTTTGACAATCAGCGCCATTGGCGCGAATGCAGCTGCGGAGAGCGCATCGAGCAGGGCGCACACACCATGGTGTGGAGTGAACAGGAGCCCGCAACCCGCGACAAGCCCGGTACCGAGCTGGGCGTGTGTTCTGTCTGCGGCTATGAGATGACGAGAGAGCTCCCCTATCAGGGGCCTAACGAGATCGTGCGCTTTGCCACTGCCGGCATAGGCGGTCTGGTGGGTCTGACCGTTGTGGTGCTGATCGCAGACTCCATCATCCGGGCTGTTCGACACAGGAAGAAATAACCATGTACATAAAAAACATCCAGCCCCGCAAGGGGCTGGATGTTTTTTTATTGTGCTTGATTTTTTACAGGTTCTGTGCCGCGTGCTCACCGGCGATATAGCCGAAGGTGACAGCGTGGCCAAGGGACAGGCCGGGGTGGAAGAACGGGTAGTCGGGAGCGCCGTAGAACTGGCCGCCCAGGTTGCCGACGGCGTACAGGCCCTTGATGACCTCGCCCTCCTCGGTGGTGACACGGCCGTACTCGTCGGACAGGACACCGGCAGTGATGGAGGAGCAGCGGATGTGGCGGCGGATACCCCAGAAGGGAGCGGTCTTGAAGGCATGCAGGTACTTGGCAGGCTTGCCGAAGTCCTCGTCCACGCCCTTCTCGCACAGATCGTTGTAGCGGTTGAAGGTCTCGACGGTCTTCTCTACCGGCAGACCCAGCTTCTCGGCCAGCTCCTCAATGGTGTCAGCCTTGAAGGTGTCGATCAGTTCAGGGAAGACACTGACATGATCTTCGGCAGGGCCTTCCTTGAGGTAGCGGGCCATAACGAAATCGGGCACGGGGCCGTTGGCGTAGCTCATGTAATCGTTGTCGTAGATCTGGCAGTACCAGCCGAGGGAGCCGGTCTCCTGATGCTCGGGATCCATGTTCTCGCCCTTGTAGCCCGGCTGCC
>JBGUQD010000223.1:0-3823 GCA_045130755.1 Candidatus Limivicinus sp.
CGCCCGGGCATATATCCTGCCGGTTTTTGTCCCGCACCTGGGCTGCCCCCATGCCTGCGTGTTCTGCAACCAGCGCCGTATCTCCGGCATGGAGAGACCCGCGACAGCCGCGGACGTGAAAAACAGTATAGCGCAGGCAGCCGCCTTCCTCCCAAAAGGAGGAAAGCGGCAACTGGCGTTTTATGGGGGCAGCTTCACCGCCATTCCTGTGAAAGAACAGGAGGCGCTTCTGGGCGCGGCGAAGGAGGCCCTGGACCGCGGCGAGATCGACGCTGTGCGCCTTTCCACCCGGCCCGACGCCATTGACGAAGCGGCGCTCTCCCGGCTCAAAGCTTACGGTGTGGAGACAATCGAACTGGGCGCCCAGTCCATGGACGACAAGGTGTTGCAGTTTGCCGGGCGCGGGCATACGGCTCATGATGTGGAGCGGGCGTCGAAACGCATCAAAGAGGCAGGCTTCCGGCTCATTTTGCAGATGATGACGGGTCTGCCCGGTTCGTCGGACGAATCGGATGCAGAGACCGCCCGGCGGCTCATCGCTCTCAAACCGGACGGGGTGCGCATCTATCCTACGGTCATCGTGCGCGATACCGCACTGTACGACATGTGGCAGGCAGGGGAGTACGAAGAACACACGGTGGAGGACGCGGTGCGCGTCTGCGCGAAGATCGTGCCGCTTTTTGAGCAGGCCGGTATTCCGATCATCCGCCTCGGCCTCAACCCGACAGAGGAACTCTCCGGCGGGGCAGCTGTCGCGGGCGCGTATCACCCCGCGCTGGGGGAACTGGTCAAAAGCCGCATCCTGCTGGAAAAGGCACGGGCCCTCCTGAAAGGCACAGAGCCCGGCAGCCGCGTCACGCTGCTGGTGGGGCGGGGAAAAGCCTCCCAGATGGCGGGCCAGCGCAGGGAGAACATCCGGCGGCTTACGGAGGAATACGCGCTCACCGAGCTGAAGATCCGCGAAAAAACCGAAGCAGACACGGAAATTGTGCTGCTTTCCATTGAAAAGTGAGCCGGATGGGTATATAATATATTGGTTTTATTTTAAAGAAGTTTTGAGGTCATTGTTTTGTACTTAAAGGCACTCGAGATTCAGGGCTTCAAGTCCTTTCCGGACAAGACGCGCCTGAGCTTTGAAAAAGACATTACGGCCATTGTCGGGCCCAACGGTTCCGGCAAGTCCAACATCTCCGACGCCATCCTCTGGGTCATGGGCGAGCAGCGCTCCAAGGCTCTGCGCGGCAGCAAGATGGAGGACGTGATCTTCGGCGGCACGGAGAAGCGCGGCGCGATGGGCTACGCGCAGGTGTCGCTGATCATCGATAACTCCGCCCACATCTTCGATTCCGACAGCTCGGAGATCATGCTGACCCGCCGCTATTACCGCAGCGGCGAAAGTGAATACTACATCAACAAAGAGGCCGTGCGCCTCAAGGACTTAAACTCCCTGCTGATGGACACGGGCCTCGGCCGCGACGGTTACTCCATTATCGGTCAGGGCCGCATCGCCGAGATCGTCTCCTCCCGCAGCACCGACCGGCGTGACGTGTTTGAAGAGGCAGCGGGCATCTCCCGTTACCGCTACCGCAAGGAAGAAGCCGAGCGCAAGCTTGAGCGCACGGAGGAAAACCTCGTGCGCATCAATGACAAGATCGAAGAGCTGGAGCTTCAGGTCGGACCGCTCAAAAAGCAGGCCGAGGTCGCAAAGCAGTACTTAAAGCTGCGCGATGAGCTGCGCGTACAGGAGATCTCCCTCTGGATGGCACAGCTTGACAAACTCCACCAGCAGAACGAGGCTGTTCAGCAGGAGTTCGAGCAGGTGGGGCAGGAGCTGGAAAAAGCCAGGGCCGAGCTTGAAGCGCTCTATGCCTCGTCCGAGGGGATCGGCGAGCGCATGCACCGCAAGGACATCGAGACCGAGCAGGCGCGCGAACGCCTGTCGGCGGCGGAAGGGGAGGCAGCCAAATGCGAATCCCTCGCCGCAGTCCTGCGGGCCGACCGGAAGAATACGCAGGAGAGCCTGGAACGCATGCTCTCCGATATTGCCGAACAGGAAAACCGCGTGCGCGAGGTGCGCAAAAATATCGACGAGGCGGAAACCAAACTTGCAGAGCTTGACACCGGTCTCGGCGAATTGCGCGAGGAAAACAACCGCAACCAGAACGCCCTGGACGGCGCGCGCATGAAGATCAGAAACCGCGAAATGAACGTGGAGACCCTGACCGAAAAGGTCAACCGCCTGTCGGTGGATGCGCGCACCATGGACTCGCGCATTAAAATGCTCGACGACATGCAGCGCGATTATGAGGGCTTTTCCAAGGCGGTCAAAGGCGTCATGCGCGAGTCGGCCCGCGGAAACCTCAAGGGCATCCACGCCCCGGTGGCAAACCTCATCCGAACAGATGACGAGTTTGCCCTGGCAATAGAAACCGCGCTGGGTGCCTCTGCCCAGAACATCATTACCGATACGATGACCGACGGCCGCAGCGCTATCGAATATCTCAAGCGCTCAGACGGCGGCAGAGCGACATTTCTTGCGCTGGACACCGTGCGCGGAACCGTCATGAAGAACGCTCCCGACCGGGACCCCGGCTTCGTGGGCATCGCCTCCGAACTCGTGCAGTGCGACGAAAAATACAGCGGCATTGTCGACGAACTCCTGGGCCGCACCGTCATTGCCGAACGGCTGAGCGACGCGATCCGCATGTCGAAGAACAACCAGAACCGCCTTCGCATCGTCACGCTGGACGGGCAGCTTATCAGTCCCGGCGGCGCCATGACCGGCGGCAGCAGTGTGCACGGCAGCGGTATCCTCTCCCGTGCCAACGAACTGGAAAAGCTCAAAAAGCAGCGTGAGCGCATTCGTGAGGATGAAAAGCGCTCTGCCCAGGAACTGGAGCGGGCGCGGACGGACCTTGCCTCCGTGCGCTACCAGCTCGATCTGTGCGTGGAAGAGCAGAGTGAATTGAAGAGCAAGATATCTTCCGTTGAGGCGGAAAAGCGGGCTACCCAAACAAACGCCGCCCAGATGAAACTGCTGCTGGAAAGCCTGTCGGGCGACAGCGCGGAGCGGCAGAAAACAGTGGACGCTTTCCACAGCCGCATCGAGGACTTCGGCCGCCGTATCGGCGAGCGGGAGGAAGAACTCAAAAACCTGCGCGCCAAAGCTGACGCCATCCGGCAGGAGATCGCGGACATCAGCAAGTCGAAACTTGAGCTTGAGGGCAAGCGCACCCGCGCCGACAAGGAGGCCCAGAGCCGCAACAGCGAGATCCTGGATCTGGAACGCCGCTCTGCCCGCATCGAGCAGAAAAAGCTCGCCGCCGACATGGAAGAAAAGCAGCTCATGGACAAGCTCTGGGAAAACTACGAGCTGAGCCATACCGCCGCGCAGGCCCTTCGTCAGCCGGTGGAGAGCATCCAGAAGGCGTCAAAGGCCGTTTCCGAACTGCGCGGGAAGATCAACGCCCTCGGCACGCCGAACCTCGGCGCCATCGAGGAGTTTGAGCGCGTCAATACCCGTTATGAATTTCTCACCGAGCAGCGCAGCGACATCGACAAGGCCAAGGCAGAACTGCTGGATATCATCAAAGAAATCACCGGGCAGATGGAGACGGTCTTTATCGAGCGCTTCAAGCAGATCGACGAGTGCTTCCGCGAAACCTTCCTGGACCTCTTCGGCGGCGGCAAGGCGGCGCTTCGGCTTGAGGACGAAAACGATGTGCTCAACTGCGGCATCGAGATCAAGGTTCAGCCGCCCGGCAAAGCGCTTTCCAACATCAGCCTCCTGTCCGGCGGCGAGATGGCTTTTGTCGCCATCGCC
>JBGUQD010000224.1:0-6579 GCA_045130755.1 Candidatus Limivicinus sp.
CACCAGCATTGAGAAGACCAGTGCAGACATTACGGGCATGATCTGCGGGATATCCAGCTGGAAGGCGACGGCCGGCAGCTCACGCAGCCCCTCGGGATCCGTGATGATGTTCAGATGGGGAATGATGGCAAAGCCTGCGCCGGTGGACATGAAGGCCGCAAGAATGCTGGAGGCATAAGCCAGGATGACCGCTACGCTCAGCATGCGTGTGGCGCTGCCGCCGAGTTTGGTGATGGAGGGCGCGATAAAACCGATGATGATCAGCGGCACGCAGAACATGATGATCTGCCCCATGATGTATTTGGCGGTAACCACCACGACCATGGCGCCGCGCGGGAGTACAAGCCCCGCCAGAATGCCGATTACAATTGCCAGCAGCAGCCGGGCCGGAAGACTTTTGAAGATTTTCATTGTTCTTACTCCCCTCTGTTTTCGCCTGATTAATTATTGATTGGTCATCATTCTTATGATTTCCTGGTCTGTTTCGCGCATACCGACACGCCCGAGCCGCCCAAAGTTTGCGATGGATTTCTCCACGCCCTTGAGCACCAGCCCGTCCCCGCCGTAGAATTGCTGACCGTTCTTAAACATTTCATAGCCGAAGATTCCGGTTTCCACAGCGGTTGCGATCTTTGCCGCGCAGGAGGATTTTGCTCCGTCGCACACGATACCGGAGGTGATTGCAAGACAGTTTACGATGGTGTGCGCGATCACGCGCTCATCCCCTCCGTACAGAAACGCGATTCCTGCGCCTGCGCCCGCTCCGGCACTGACCGCCCCGCAATATGCGGAGAGCCTGCCGATGCTGGTCTTGCAGTGGAGCGTAATGAGATTGGAAATCAGCAGCGCGCGGTAAAGCGCATCGCTGTCCGCATGCAGCTCTCTTGCATAAACGATGACGGGCAGAGACGCGGTCAGGCCCTGGTTACCGCTTCCGGAGCAGATAACCACCGGCATCTCGGAGCCGTTCATACGCGCGTCCGAGCCTGCTGCGGCATAGGCCTTGGCACGTGTACGCACGTTGTCTCCGGTCGTCAGCAGCACCTTCCCGATATTGGCGCCGTAATCCCGCCGCAGGCCCTCTTCAGCGATGGCGGTATTCAGCGCAATCTGCCGTTCGAGAATGGGACGCACATCCTCCAGCTCACAGCAGGCGGCAAAGTCACAGATGCTTTTCACTGTAAGAAGGGAATAATCAGGAATCGCATCCTCTTCGGCCGGAGCTTCCGCATCCGCTTCCAGAAGGACTGCGCCGTCCCGCTCAATGCGCACAATACGGGTATGCTCGTTTGCGATGCGGACCTTTGCACAGGAGCTGCCCTTATAAACGGTGACGATCATATCCAGCAGATGCTCCGACTCCAGAGGCCAGATTTCGATGGGCGTATGCTCCAGATAGGGACCCAGCGCCTCAATGGTCTCTGCCTTTACGTTGGAGATGACCTCCAGTCCGGCCTTCTCATCTCCGCCGAGTACACCGATGGCCGCAGCCGCGGCAATCCCGCGTCTGCCGCCGGTGTGGGGAACCACAACGCTCTTGACGTTTTTGATGATGTTGCCGCTTGCCTCCACCGTGATTCTGTCCGGCACCGCTTCGAGCACGGAGCGCGCTGTCGCCGCGCAATAGGCCAGCGCAATCGGCTCTGTACAGCCCATGGCACAGACCAGCTCACGCCGAAGAATCCCGACACAGGTCTGATAAACGATGTCAGTTCGGTTCATGCTGCGTCTCTCCTTTATTTGTTGTTCCGGCTTCCGAAAAGCAATGCCTTCGCCTGCCTCCGCCGCGATCACGGCAGGGAGATACAGGAAGTGCATATCAGCAGTACCCCATTATATATGCCGGAATGGCAGGATGCAACATCTCCTGCTGCAAATCGTGTTTTTTTTAACGAGTTTCGCGCTGCACCTGCAGGATTCTCCGTTCAGGAAGAAAGATACAAATAATAATATCATGGCTTGAGCAGATAATAACCGGAAAATATTGAAAACAAAGCTTATAACTGATATAATCCGGATCGAAAGGGAAAGCAAAGAAGTGATCACCGGCGGAAGCAGGAAAAGCAGCAGAAAGAGAGTGCAGCTTCGGCCGTCCTTCTTTGCAGGGAAAGAAAAATGAGAACAACGGAAATGAAAAAGAATCTGGGCGTCATGTCCGCCATATCCATCGTTGTCGGATGCGTGATCGGTGCCGGCGTATTTTTTAAGCCGTATGCCATTTACCAGGCAACGGGAGGCGCACCGGGACTCGGTCTGCTGTCATGGCTGATCGGCGGACTGGTCAGCATCTTCGGCGCGCTGACCTTCGCGGAGATTGCCGTGATGATTCCCCGCACCGGCGGCATGGTCACTTACCTGGGCGAGGTGTATGACAGAAGGCTCGGATTCCTGGCCGGGTGGATGCAGGTGGTGATCTTCTATCCCGCCTACCTCGCCGGGTACGGCGTGAAGGTCGGGACAGAGCTGTCCGGGCTGCTCGGGATCAATATTTCCATGCCGGTCGGATTGCTGATCATTGTGGGCGTCGTCCTGCTCAACGTGCTCGGCTCCGGCTCTGCAAGCCGCTTTCAGATCATCTCCACAGTCTGCAAGCTCATTCCCCTTTTCCTGATCATTGTCGCGGGCTTCCTCCTCAGCGGCAGCAAGGCGCCGCTTCTGACACCAATGATCGGAGAAGGCGTCAGCACAGGCTCAGCCCTGGGGTCAACGCTGCTCGCGGTGCTCTTTGCCTTTGAGGGCTGGACAAACGTGGGCGCTATCGCCGGAGAAATGAAGAATCCCTCAAGGGATCTGCCCCGAGCCATCGTCGGCGGGGTGAGCATCATCATGGGCGTGTACCTGCTCATCAACATCGCCTACATTCGCGTCATCCCCGCACAGGAGCTCATGCACATCGAATCTCCCGCCGCGGCTGTTGCAACGAAGCTCTTCGGCAGCGCCGGCGGTACGATCATTGCCATCGGCATCATCATTTCCGTGATTGGTGCCGGAAACGGCTTCCTCCTCTCCGGCTCTCGTGTGGCCTATTATCTCGCCCGGGAGGGTATGATCCCGTGCTGCGAAAAACTCTCCGAACTCAACGGGAAACTGGTTCCGGCAAATTCCATCATTCTCGTAGGCACGCTCGCGGCGCTCTATTCCCTGATCGGTCAGTTCGACCTGCTGACGGATATGGGTACCTTCTCCTGCTGGATTTTCTACACCCTTACTTTTGCATGCGTGATTCACATGCGCCGCACCCATCCGGAGATGGAGCGAAAGTATAAAGTGCCCGGGTATCCTGTGATCCCCGTTCTTGCGATCGCAAGCGGGCTGTTTGTCATCTTGAGCCAGCTGCTCCTTTCCGGCAGCCGCGGAAGGATCATGGCGCTGGCAAGCATCGCCATCACACTGGTCGGACTGCCGGTTTATCTGGCTGTCCAGAAGAAAAAGAAGGCCTGACCGGCGAGGGACAGAGATCCCGGCAGTGATACCACAACCAGGTTACTGCTCCCGTCCTGATCATTTATACCGGATCCCGGGCGGACACAGGGTGCTTTCTGTGTCCGCCCGGGATCGTTATTTGGTTATGCAGCACAGCGCATACCAAAATAAGGAGTACGGCAGGGAAGAGGCAAGAAACTTTCAGCGCAAAGTTATTTGACTCCAAATAGATTTGACAGTATAATTAAAGTTGAACATCCGATCTGAGGAGTGATGAACGTGACAAGAAATAGAATTCTGCTGATCGCCCAGGCGTTGCTGTGTGTCGTGCTGGTCGTGATGCTGGCCGTATCGGCTGTGGGGATCTACCGCAGCGGGATCGCGGAAAAGCAGGAAAACCCGCTGGCCTGGGTCTATACCCGCGAGAAGGCTGCCGCGGCTCTCAAACCGGCAGTTCCGGTGTTCCTGCTGGCCGTGTGTGTGACGGCCGCATGTGCGGTTCTGAATGTCCGGGATGAAAACGCGGACAAACCCGTTCAGGATGTGGAGCTCAACCGTGACCTCATGCGCGCGCGGGTAGCGCAGCCCGATGAGGCCATGCTGAAAGAGCAGGCCGCGCAGAAAAAGCTGATGTACGGCGGCTGGGGCGCTTTCACGCTGTGCATGCTGCCGGTGCTGTTGTATATGGCAGACGGCACGCATTTCCCGAACGATGATCTGGAGCAGGTGATGGGGCAGTTTGCGATCCATGTGTTCCCGTGGATCATCCTGGGGCTTGCCTGTCTCATCGTCTCCGCCATCCTGCAGGGCCGGAGCATCCGGCGTGAATATGACGCCATTATGGCCCGCATAAAAGAAGAGAAGGCCGCCGGGATCAAAGCGGAGCCGAAAGCCGCGGCGCCCGCCCGGAATCTCAACGGATTACGGATCGCAATCCTGGTTTTGGCCGTGGTGTTTATCGTTGCCGGTATTTTCAACGGCAGCATGACGGCGGTCGTCAACAAGGCGATCAGAATTTGTACGGAGTGTGTTGGCCTTGGATAATGTGAAAACTTCCTGGTGGGCTTCCCACTGCCCGTCCAAGAGACGGCTCGTGCAGCTTTACTGCGCGCTTTTGTATAATGCCCATGTCAGGGGCTTTGTCGAGGGCGAGATCTACAAGAGCAAAGCTCCCACCACAAAGGGCGTCTGTGTGCCGGGCTTCAACTGCTATTCCTGCCCGGGCGCGGTCGGCGCCTGCCCGCTGGGCTCGCTGCAAAACGCCATCGGCACCTCGAGCAAGCAGACCGGATACTATGTCTTCGGCATTCTCATGCTCTACGGGCTCATCCTCGGCCGCACGATCTGCGGCTGGCTCTGCCCGCTGGGCCTCATTCAGGAGCTGCTGCACAAGATCCCCACGCCGAAGTTCAAAAAGAACCGTGTTACCCGCGCCCTGTCGTATCTCAAATATGTGATCCTCGCCGTCTTTGTGGTGGGCATCACGGCCTGGTACGGCATTGCCCATGGCGTTGCCCTGCCTGCCTTCTGCAAGTACATATGCCCCGCGGGCACCTCCGAAGGCGCGATCTTCCTGCTGTCCAATCCCGCAAACGCCAATGACTTTTCCATGTTGAACATCCTCTTCACGCGCAAGTTCGTCATCATGCTCGTCATCGGCCTTGCCTGCGTGTTCTGCTATCGTTCCTTCTGCCGTTTCCTCTGCCCCCTCGGCGCAATCTATGGCCTGTTCAGCAAGGTCGCGCTCGTCGGGGTAAAAGTGGACGCGACGCGCTGCAATCACTGCGGCGCCTGTGTCCGAAATTGCGGGATGGACGTGCGCCATGTGGGCGACCATGAGTGCATCCACTGCGCCAAGTGCATGGATGTCTGCAATCAGAAGGCCATCAGCCTCAAGGCGGGCAGCTTTACTCTCAAGGCACCTGCGGGCGGCTGCGCCGACGACAGACCCGATTCCGAAGCCAAGCGCAGAAAGCTCGGGAAGATCGCCTGGGGGATTGCGCTGGCGGTATTGTGCTTTGCGCTTTTGTGGTATAACGTCCTCGATCCCAATATCAAAAAGGACGCTGCCGATCCCGCCCAGACCGAGCAGACCGGAACTGCGGAAACGGACTGGTCGAGCAGCGCGCCCGTCGGCAGCGAGGTCGGCAATCAGCTTGCCGACTTTACCATAAAATGCCTTGACGGCAGCGAGTTTCATCTTGCCGACTATCGCGGCAAGCCCGTGTTCATCAACCTCTGGGCCACTTACTGCGGCCCGTGCGTAAAGGAACTGCCGTTCTTCAGCGAGCTTTACAAGGCGCATGCCGATGATATCGCCATGCTGGCTCTGCACTCGGACATCGTGGCGGACGATCCGCAGGAATACCTCGACGAGTTCGGCAAGGACTGGGTCATGCCCTTTGCCGTTGAAAATGAGGATGAGGTGATCTGGAATATCGTGGGCGGCACGACGGCCATGCCGCAGACCATCGTGCTCAACCGGAAGGGCGAAGTGGTGTACAACCAGCGCGGCTCGGTGACGCCCGAGATGCTGGAGACCCTGTATACACAGGCCGCCGAGTAAAGACTGATGCAAAATCATGACATTTTGTCATCGCCTGCTTGAAATGTTCATAGTTTCCTGCGATAATGAAAATTATTCCCGGCGCGGAAATCATATACGGTGTGACAGTATTGTGACGAAAGCCGTGTTATGATAATCCCGCAAGCAGGAAAGAAACCAAACAAAAACAAAAAACACAAAATAAAAATGAAAAGGAGATTATAAAAATGTCTGATGAAATGAAAGTCCTCAACGAGCAGGAAGTTGAAAACGTTACCGGCGGCGCGGCCCATGCCAACGGCCAGTACTGGTCCGACGGCGGCGCAACCTATTACCGCATCGCCCCGAACGACTACCTGGGCAACATCGCACAGATGTTCGGCACCACCCCCTATGCCATCCAGGCGCTCAACCCCGGCGTCATCAAGAAGATCGACGTCATCCGCGCAGGCGACGTGATCCGCGTCCGCTAAACGAGAAAAGAACCCCGAGGGTAGCCCAAACGCAGCCCTCGGGGTTTTGTCATAATGATCATCGCATAGCGAAATCAATCAAGGATTCGATTGATTTCGCCGCCAAACGACAAGTTTGGCGGCGAATGATTCAAAAAT
>JBGUQD010000225.1:0-7711 GCA_045130755.1 Candidatus Limivicinus sp.
CCTGGCTCACTTCATCACTACCTCCATATAACTTTGCGGTGGGCGTGTGATCTGTAAGGCGGCATTCCCGCAGGCTGCGCTCTTCACCTTGTACATGGCGCAGCTTTCGCAATAGAAAGCGTTTTTACACGGGCGTTTGAAATCAGTCAGGTGCTTCGGCTGATTGTAAATCACCAAATTTGTAATGTGCCATCCATATCCATTTTTCCCCCTTAAGTATCCGTCAAATTGTTCGTCGCTGAGGCAGTCTGAAAAGCCGAGTGGAGTATAGCTTTCGTTATAGCCATCATCCTCTTCATACTCTATGTCGAATACCCGATCGCACACAAACTCCCCGATAACCATCCCGCTCCCGTTGCCTCCGATGATACAGTTCAGATTGTCGTTACCAACACGTTGATAGCCCTTTGTTTCGTAGATATGGCACTTGAACGGCGTTTTCAGCTTTGGGCGCGTTTTGCGGACCTCGATTGTCTTTTTACCTTTGGCAATAAGCTCGACCCATTCTGGCCGAATGGAGATTAAAACAGCCCTCACGCCCCCACCTCCACCTCGCAGGGTGCGGCGACGCGGGCTTCCAGAGCGGCGCGCATGAGGCGGAGCTTCCTAACCTCGTTGGTGGTGCGGGTAAGCTCTGCCCGCGCGGCGTCATAGCGGCGGCGCAGCTCGCGGTTATCCTCGGAAATGAGCTGTACGCGATCCCGGAACGCGGCGCACTCGGCCTGCATGGCTTCCAGCTCCCGCCGGGCGTCGGCGGCGTCCTGCTCAATGGCGGACACGCACACCATGCGCGCCCGCTCCCGTTCCCGTAGGGTCTTCACCTGGCGCCGAAGATCCCAGATCTCGGTCTCCATGGCGCTCACGGCGTGCTCATGCCATTCCCGGCTCACAAACGGCAGCTTCATTCCTGCCCCTCCTTCTGGCGCAGAATGTCCCGTCTTGCCTCGGCGGCGACGAGCACCCGGAATTTGTGATACGGAACGCGGGAAATCTCTTCGGCCTTGTCCCGCTCGATCCCTTGTACCGCCATGAGCAGTTTTTTCAAGCGTTTTCTGGTCATTCCTTCACCCTCTCTAAAAATCCTTCCAGCATGGCAATCGAAGCCTTCAGCAGCTTCCCCTTGATTTCCTCATCCCCGATCTCGTGCAGTGCGTCGTTCATGTGGACAAGCTCGTCCTGGGCGCGGTCAAAGGCTGCCTTGAACTCGGCCACCTCCGGCGCCGCCATGGCAAGCTGTTTCCTGAGTGCTTCGATATCACCGCGCAGGCGCTCGGCTTCCGCCCCGGCCTGCTGGGCCTTGGCTGCTGCCTCCCGGGCGTCCTTGGCTTCCGCCTGGGCCTTCTTCATCTCATCCTGAGCGGAGCGAAGGATCCCGTCGTTCTCCTTTGCCTGTGCCTCAAGCTCCGCGATCTTGGCCTTGAGTTTCTTTTCCTTCTCGCGGTGCTTTTCCCGCTCGGCGTCTGCGGCGTCGTTGGCGGCCTTGGCGATGGCCTCTTCGTCCCGCTCATAGACCACGGCCTGCGGGCGCTTCTCGATCTCGTCAAGCTCCGCCTTGATCTTCCGCAGCTGTTCCTCGGCATCCGCGCGGGCGTTCTCGGCCTCTTCCTTCGCCGTGTCCGCTTCTTCTCTGGCCTTTTCCGCTTTCCACCGGGAATCCCGCTCCTTCTTCAAGGTGGCCTCTGCTTCTTCCTTCCGCGCGTTCAGTTCCTCCGTCCGCTCCTTCACAAGCGTCTCCAGATCGCGCACGCTCAGGGACTCCGCGCCCACCTCTTCGGCAAAGGACTCCCGCTCACTTTCCGGTAGGGAAAGAAGCGCCAAAGCCTTGGAAATCGGCAAATCCGCAAACGTCTGCGTATTTGTTTCGGGCCCGAAAAGGCCCAGCTGCGCGGCGCCGTAGGTGTTGAAAACCTTCATGTAATTCTGGGCGCTGCGCTCGGAGAATTCGGTCTCCCGTTTGAGCCACGGCAGCCACTCCCCGTGATTGAGCATCTCCTTTGCTTCCACGAGCCGCCGCCCGATCTCGATGCCGCACAGCAGTGTGATCCGCCGCCCGGCGTCCACATACATGCGGATCTCCGCCCCGATCATCTCGGGCGTTCTTGGTTTGTCCCCCGTCATTGCGAGGCCAGCGCTCACGCTGGCCGTGGCAATCCGTTCTTCATTCATACCGCGACCTCCTTTGTCTTATCTGTTCCCGGCAAAACCGGGCTTCCGTCCTTGTCCCGCGGGCTGCCGGCATTCACCCAGCCCAGCCACGCGTCCAAAAACCACTTGTACCGCGTGGAAGGCCGCACGGCTTCCTTGGCCTCGCCGCTCGCGTACCTTTCATTCCGGTATCCGTGGACCTGCACGATGCTCCAGCGCCCGCGCTTGTCCTCGGTGAGCTCCACCGTGAGAAAGCTCCTGCCGGGCGTGCGGCGCTTGCGGATAAAGAGGATGGTGGTCTTCCCCTCGATGTGCCGCGCGGCGTAGCCGCCCACACAGTGGTGGAGCGTCTTGCCCTCCTGCACGATCTCGGCGGAGCTGACCGGAACGACCACCCGCAGCCCCTCCAGGGCAAAGGCGAATTTCTTTTCCAGCATCCGGCGCCGCCGCTTGTACTTCTTCATCTCCACGCGCCCGCTCTCGACCCGGATGGTCTCCGCCGCGGCGTCGTGCCTCCGCTGCAGGTCCTTCGGCATGGCCACGGTCTTCTCACTCAGGTCATAGCCGAGGGTGTGCGCCATGTCGAGGTAATCGCTCCAGGCGCGCAGGATCTCCCGCAGCGGCATGCCGTACTGCGGGCAGGGCGGGCGCAGGCGCTCGACGTAGCGCACGGCTGCGGGAAGGCCGCACCCGGCGTCTTTGGCGCAGGAGCAGAGCAGCTGCATGTTGTCCCTGCCGACCCGCTCCATGATCTCCATGTAGCGCGTGATGCCCAGACTCCCGGCCTGCTCCTTCCATTTCCGCAGCTCCTCGAGCCCGATCTCTGCCCGGAGCACCGCCTTGGCGTCCTCGGCCGAGAGCTTGAGGAAGTCCTTCGGCGTCTTCGCCTTCCAGTTGAGCAGACGTGCGTTTTTCTTTCCGTACTCGATGAGCTCCTCCACCGCGTCGGCAAAGCCCAGCTTGACGGCCATCTCGATCTGCGGGTGCAGCGCGTACCAGGCCAGATACGGCACGATCCACCGCGCCGCATCCCTCATAATGTCGGCGGCATATCGGTAATGATAGAAATCTTCGATCTGGCAGTACTTGAAGCCCGGCAGCGCAAGCGCCTTTTCCAGTCCCACGACCGTGTAAGCTCCGTTGTAGGTGTACATCTTCGGATGGAAAGCGTCCTCCACGGTTTTCCGCGCATGCCACTCCATCATGTACTGACCGCACCACCAGCTCCCCGGCACTACACCGTAATACCAGCCCTGCACCACGCCCGGCGCGATATAATACCGCCGCCGGGGTTGCCAGATGATGTCCCCCTCCAGATCGTCCCATGTGAACTTCCGTAAGGCCTCCCCGGCCTCAATCAGCAGCGCCCCGTCCTCGACGCGCAGCACCGCCGTTTTGATCCATTGCTCGAGACTCCTCATCTCGTACTTGTACTTGTGGGCCGCCCGTCCCTCGACCTCCCGGCCGCAGTTCGGGCAATTGCACCGCTCGCCGTGGAGCTTTCCCCGCGGGTAGTTGCCCCGCACGGCCTCGAAGGTCTCGCGGCAGGCCGTGCAGGTGCAGAGCCTCACCGGCGTGGAGCTGACCTCCCAGCCGTCGTCCGTGTACTCATTGCGGAAAAAAAGGTATTGTGGGAACATGTCCCGGATCGCGTTTTCTTCGTCGATGCTCAGATCTCCCGAGAATCTGGCGAGGATCTCTTCGTGCCGCTCCGGCGGCAGATTGCATCTCGGCCCGCTCATCCCGGCACCTCACAGAAAATCGGCCAGATTGAACACCAGCCCCGCCTTTTTCTCCGGCTCCGGTCTTTCTTTGTAGGGGCCGACGCCCTCGGCGGCCCGCGCCTCCCCTGCCGCATCTCCGATGAGATCAATGTGCATCTCAAAGCGCACCTTGCACCCGGGGAAAAAAAATGCGGCGGCGCGCCCGTAGGCGTCCAGATCCGAAATGCTTGTCCCGATCCCCTTGCACACCTCGTGCATGCAGTTGGCGAAGTCCCCGCCCTGGACGATGGCCTGGGCGAACTCCCCGTCCTGCTCGGCGAAATTCAGCAGCGCGTCCATGACCGCGTGCTTGATCGCGCCTTCCTTCTGCCCCTTGATGGCGGGCAGCTCCTTGCGCAGCTTCTCCCGCGCCTCTTCCAAATAGCTCATAAAAACCTCCCACTTTGTCAGAAGAAACGCACTCCACGCTGCCTCTCCCGTCATTGCGAGGAGCGCAGCGACGTGGCAATCCGTTCTCCCGTTCGATAATTTTTGCTTGAATCCTCTAAAATCTCGGCTATAATGGGAGTACAGACACGTACTTCATACAGCCTCTTGCTTATCTGGGGGACTCCCGGACGCTCTCGCTCAGCGTCCGGGAGTTTTCTTTTTCTCGAGTTCCCTGAGTCGGTCGCTGATGTCCTGGAATCCGATCTTGCCGATCCCGCGCATGGCAAACAGGTCCGCCGGTGTCAGCTCCAGCAGCTGCTCCACCGTGTGCACGGCGTTTCGCTGCAGGGCGCGGCATGTCCTGTCCGTAAGCCCCAGCTCCTCGATTTTCATTCCCTGCTCCTTTCGTCAGAAGAAGCTCGCTGCATTACGCTTCCGCCAGACATGGCGAAAGCTTCACGTCCGCTCCCTCCTTCTTCCTCTCCGATACGAACCCGCTCTGCTGGGCTTCGTATCGGTTTTTTCTGTAATTTTCGCTCGTTCAAAAGCTCTTGCCGCGCCTTGTTCCGGATCCAGCGCCGCATCTTGTGCGGCTCTCCCGGCTCCGCGTCGACGGTGGAATAGCCGGCGACGACAAGCATGTCCGCCGCGATCCAGAGCGCCCGCTCGTTGATCTCAGCTTTACTGATCGGCTTCGGCCTGTTCATCGCTGTCCTCCTTCCCGATCTGCACCTTGTACCGGGTGCAGTATCTCTTTTTATGGCACCAGTCGCACACCGCCGAGCCCTCGGTATAGGGCACCTTTTTGTGCACCACATGGGCCTCCGTCATTTCCCGCTCACAGCTCGGGCAAAGGCAGCGCTCCAGGATCTTAATCGCCACTGTTCGGCACCTCCCGGTTCCAGCAATCCCAGCAAAGTGCACACTCTGCCTCTTCATGTTCTTGACACAGTGGCGGCGCGTTATTGTACCCCAGATCACTCGGGCACATCATCGAGACGATCTTGCCTTCTCTCATTCCCGGATGCTCTGCCATGCATTTTTCCAGCAAAGTCACGAATCCGCATCTCCTTTTCTTCAAATGGTATTGTACGCAGGCACCCGCAGCTTTTGCGGTACCCGCTCTTGATCGCGTAAGCGTTGGCGGCAAACTCCACTCCGCAGCCGCAGCGGCACAGCCACAAAGCAGCCGTCCGTCCCTTCGGCGATCTGTATGTCCCGTACCGGCGCAGCACCGTGAAATACGGCCCGACAAAGCCGGTCAGGTCCTCCGCCTTCCTTCCCGATTTTCTCATGTCCGCCGCCCTTCCACGCACCACGTCGGCCGCACAACCGGACCAACGACGCCGATGTTGAACACCTCCAGCGTCCGGCCATAGCCCCGGATCGCGCTCCCGGTGGGCGCGGGATTGGCACAGCGCGCGGCCTTGACCCCGTGGGGCCTGTCCTCAAATCGGAGGAAGCCGCACCCGTCACACAGTTTCATTCTCTTACACCGTGATCCCGCCGACCACATCGCCCAGCCAGCTCAGTTCCTCCGGATCCACGCGGCACGGCATAATGATCGCCTGGACGAAAAGCCCGTCCTTAAAAACGATGTACGGTGCTCCGGTTTCCGTCTTCCTGATATATAGCCCCGGCTGCTCGGCGTCTGACCCCGGCTTGAGCGTCTTGGTCTGGATGCAGATGACCTCTCCGCCCGGCACTTTGCATGGCAGCATGTCCCGCCCGGTCAGGGTCAATCGGCGATCCAGCCAGTACAGCAGCTCCTTTTCGCCTGGGCTGGTATCGTCCGTGTCGTAGGCATCCGGCAGATCCTTGGTCTTGATTTGCATTTTCCCGCGCTTTCCCGGCGGGATATCGAAGATGGCGCACAGCGCGTCCTCGGTGAGCTGCCCCAGGTTCTCGGGCAGACGGTAAACGGCATAGCCTGTCCCGGCCCATTGCGTGCCGTCGGCCGCGTTGAACAGCTGCACGGTCTTGGCCTCATTGCACAGGCTTGCCAGTGCCTTGAGTTTCATCTATGGTCTCCCCTTTCTTCCTGTTCCCCACCGTCCCGTTGGGGAACAATTCGTACTTCGTCCGCCACCGCCAGACGGAGCTGACGCAGCAGCCCAGTTTCTCGGCGATCTCGCGGTCATTGAGCCCGGCAAGATACAGATCCCGCGCCCACTCCCAGGAAAAGCCGGATTTGTCCCTGTCCGGGTTCGGGTCCACGTTCAAGATCTTCCGCCGCCAGTTCTGCACGGTGCTGTAGCTGACTCCGACACCGTCGGCAATCTCGTGGTCGGTATACCCCGCGCGGTACAGTTTTTCGGCCTCCGTGTGCCAGTCCCTCCCTACGGCCTTCGTTTTTCTGGAGGTTCCGTCCGGCACGTAGCGCGGGCAGTTGTGCGGTTCCTGTTCTCTCGGCTTGAGGCCCACGATCCGGCAGTGCCCGGTCATGAGCATGTAGTTGCACTGGCCCGTCTGCATGGGATCGCTGCGGTTGCGGTAAATGCAGTCCGGGTGTGTGCATGTCCCCGCCTTCGGCTTCACAGCTCCGCCCCCTCTTCCCTGCCTGTGATGGTCCGCATCACGGCCCGCAGTTCCCCGCCGACGGTGGTAAACTCGATCGCGCCGGCGTAAAGGGCCTGCTCGGCCAGCACGGCGGCGAGCTCCTTCTTCGCATAGAGTGTCATTCTGGTGAGATCCGCCCCGCTCCGGCCACCGAGGCTGACGATATAGCCGTCATCGAGCCGGGTGCTCGCCTGGCATGTCACATACCGCGCCCCGCCCCGCCGATAAGCGATCGCGCCGGGCTCGACAGAGCTTCCCCGGTCGGGCGGCTGTGTTAAAACCGCACTCTTGGCTCCCCCTCTGGGGGAGCTGGCCCGAAGGGCCTGAGAGGGTTTCCCGCCCTTCTCGGCACGGACCGCGCTCACCGTCACGCCGATCACGGCCAGCACGATCAAAACGATGGTCCAAAAAGTTCCGCACGTTGTCATATGTACCTCTCCTTCTATCTCTCGGCCACGCGGCCGCAGGTGAGCTTCGCGTAGTCCTCCGGGTGCTGTGTGTAGTAGGCGCTCAAGTCCTCGCTCAGGCGCTTGAGCTGGCGGCGGTGCCACTCGGCCCGCTCCTCCTCGGTGAGATCTTCGGCCGGTACCGTCCGCCCGTCCGGCATGAGCACATAGCACACGACTGTGATTTCCTTTCGTTTCCCGGCCAAAGTATCACCTCCCCATACATCCTATGCCCGCCCGGCTTGGTCACTTTCCGGTGATCCGCCGGGCGGTCTCTCTGCTGGTAATCAGGATCTTCCGATCCTCCAGATAACCGACTGACCTGGGCATAGCGCCGAAAAGCCTGGCCCCGGCCTGCCGCCCTTCCGGATCTTCGCTGTTGTATCTCAGATAGCTGAGCAGCCGCGG
>JBGUQD010000226.1:0-34218 GCA_045130755.1 Candidatus Limivicinus sp.
GATGATCGCACTGTTTATTTTTCTTTCACGCCGTCTGCATAAAGCGGGCACGTCGGTGTTCTGTCATTTCTGAGGCACTTCGGCAGAGATACCCAGCAGCGGACGGGCGACGGTTCGGTTGAAGAAGGCGATCAGCGGTCCCATGCAGAAGGCGGTAATGACCGTGCCAATGCCGACTGCACCGAAGATCTGCGCAGATCCCATACCGGAGAGCAGGCACAGAACAATCCCCGCGATCACGCACACGCTGTCGGTTACAACACGGCAGAACTGGAACGGCAGACGCGTCTGACGTTCGGACCAGACCAGCGCAACGGCGTCATAAGTAGACACGCCCAGATCTGCAGTGAAGTACAGCGCAGAGGCCAGAGACAGAATTACGATTCCTGCCAGGAGAAGAAGCAGGCGCACCATGATCCCGGGGGCCGGGAAGATCCTTGCGCACTGTGCCTGGGAAAACTCCACGACATAGCCGAGCAGGAAAAGGTTGATGCAGGTTGCAAGCCCGATCTTGCGCCGGTCCGCGATCAGAGAAAAAATCAGCAGCAGAAGGTTGACGATCACATACAGTGTCCCGAAGCGGATCGGGATCACTGCGTCCAGGCCGCTCATGAGCGCCTGAAAAGGGTCGACGCCGAAGGCCGCGTGCTTGAACATGCCGACGCTCAGCCCGCCGATGACGACGCCAAGAATGCTCATGACAATGCGTTTTGTAAATGTATTCATAGATATCCCTCGCAAACAGGCCATCTTCACGCGGCCATAAAATACGCATTCGCGGCGGCAAGATATGCCTCTGTCCGCGTTTCCACGTTCTGCTGGAGATTGCGGTAGAAGAACTGATAGTCGTAAATGTGATAGGCACCCTCAGGCAGAATGGACAAGCCGGACACATAGTCTGCGCTGCTCAGATCCGTGACCTTCAGCGCGCCGCGCTCAGGTTCGATATAGCAGCCGCAGAGCGCCTTTATCTCCCGTTTGATGCTGCCGTCATAGCCGGTAAAGCACGCGCCGAGGTTCTCGGATTTATCCGCCGGGCTGCTGTCCGTTTTCCAGTTGAGGGGGTTGATGGCATACGCTTTTGTCCCGGCGGGGATGATTACGGTATCGGTAACCTCCGGCGCTTCGCAGTCGAAGCTGACTACAACTCCGATATCGTCCTCCGCCTTTGCGGGCACGATCTGCGGGTAGTTTTCCGTCATCTCCTGCGTGCAGGGCCAGCCGATGGCGTACACCGCCACAAGCTGCTCAGACAGGGAATCGCCCCAGCCGACCGACTCGTCAAAGGAGGACAGGTCCATGCCCTCTCCGAAGTAATCCTCCATCAGGCGATAGCACATGTCCGCGCCCTGGGAAAAGCCCGCCAGGATAATGGGTCTGCCCTTATTCATATGGGCCAGATACCATGCAAAGGCATTCTTCACATCCTGATAGGCAAAATCAAGATACGGCGCCCGTTCCTCGGGCGGGAGAGCGAACACTTTCATGGCTGCCTGCCGGTAGTAAGGGGCGAACATGCGCGCCGAATCCTCATAAAGTCCGCGTTCCATATTCAACGCTCCGACAAAATGCTCCTTGGTCTTTTCATCGTCCATAGACATGTTGTACTCGTCTTTTGTGTCCACCGTCGGGCAGATGAGAAACAGGTCCACCGGCTTGTCCTCCCCGATGCCGTAGTACGCCCAGTTGGACATGTCCAGATAATTCACATATTTCTCTGCAGCCTTGTCGGCTTTTTTACAGCACGCAAGCCCCAGGGCAAACAGAAGGAGCAGCAGGAGCAGTGCGATCATTTTCAGGTTTCTGTTTGTCATGCGTATTCTCCTTGACGTTTCATGTGTTCATTATAATGATTATATGACAGCGAAACGCCGTACGGCGTTCCGCTGAGCCGCTTTGCGGCTCTGCGCGGCAGCATGGCTGCTGCGCCATATTTTCATCGCACTGAGCATCGCGCGAATGATTATTAGAATCATTCGCTGCCAAACTTGTCGTTTGGCAGCGGAATCAATTGAATTCTCGATTGATTCCGCCATGCGATGATCATTATAACAGCTTTAAAAGGCCCTGTCCATGCGGTGAACGAATATCCCGGTCAGAATGGGAAAAAATGTTTCTGCGTATATCTTTTCTTGTTTGAACGGAGATAGGAGCATGGACAGTATCAATCTGGTACCATATATTGAAGATGACCGGCTTTACGACTACGCCGCCGCCTGTGCCCGCACCCTGCGTCCCGAGGGCATGGACGACGGGCGCAGCGAGGCGCAGACGCTCAGACGGTGCTTTCAGGAGGCGGAACGCTGTCACACCCTGCTGCAGCGGCGCTATGAAGGCGCATCCCATATCCCGGCAGCCTGTGAATGGCTGCTGGATAACTTCTACCTGCTGCAGCGGGAATACCCTGCCGTCCGCCGTGCCCTGCGGGAGACTGAGCGCCAGCGCTGCACGCGGGGAAGGCTGCTGATTACGGCGCTGTGCCGGGCACTTTTGCAGGCGGGCCACGGCAGACTCACCCGGGAGCGCTGCGCCTCGTATCTTGCAGGCTTTCAGTCTGTCACGATCCTGCAGCGCAAAGAGCTCCGCCTCTTTCCGGCGGCGCTGCGGGCCGCACTTCTTGAGGCCGTCGCTTCAAGCTGCCGCAAGCTCGGCGCATCGAGCGAGCCGGAGACATTGACGGAGGAGCTTGCTGCCCTCTTCGCATCTCTGACCCTGCTTGCCGCCATGGACATGGATACGCTGCTGGATGACGCCGATATTCCCGGACAGATCCTTGCGGAGGATCCGGTTGGGTGCTATTCGAAAATGGATCGGTTGACGAAGGAGGACTATCTGCGCCGCCTGTCCGAGCTTGCCGATGAGCAGGGCCTGGACGAGCAGACCTTTGCCCGGCGGATTGTGGACGAGGCAGAGCGTACAGGTCGACACGTGGGCTTTCTGCTCTTCTCTCCGCCGAGGGAAATGCGCGCCGCGGTCTACATCGCGTCTCTCGCAGGGCTGACGCTCTTCGGGTGTCTGGCTGCGTACTCGCTTCTGGGGAGCCTTCCGGCAGCGCTTTTACTGGTCGTGCCGCTGTGGTCGCTTGTGAAGGGCTTTGTGGATTTCCTTTTGCTGCGTTTTCTGCGGCCGCGCCCCCTGCCGCGCATGGACCTCAGTTCCGGGGTACCGGAGGAAGGAAAATCAATCTGCGTGCTGTCGGCGCTTCTGGGCTGCGTGGACTTAAAGCGCCTTGAGGAGCTGCGTCTTGCAAGCCGCCATGAGGGGAAGGCGCTGCTCTTCGGTCTGCTGGCCGACCTGCCGGGGGCAAAGGCAGAAAACATGCCCGGCGATGCGGCACTTATTGCCGAGGCAGAGAAAGCCGTCAACGCCCTCAATGAAAAATATGGCGGGGGCTTCTATCTTTTTCTTCGAAAGCGCACGTTTGACGGGGAAAGCTACAGTGGCTTTGAACGCAAACGCGGCGCGCTTACGGAGCTGGCAAAGCTCCTGTGCGGACAGGGATCTTCCCTCGCTGTCACAGGCGACAGGGAGGCCCTGCGCGACACGCACTGGATCATCTCTCTCGACGCTGATACCCGCGTCTTCCCCGGTACGCTTTCCATGCTCATCGGCGCGGCGCTCCATCCGCTCAATACCCCGGTCCCGGGTCCGGACGGTCTTCCTGTCTCGGGCCATGCGGTCATCCACCCGCGCATTGAAACAGAACTCCAGAGTGCCGGGGACACGGACTTTGCCCTCATCTTTGCCGGGCCCGGAGGCAGTGATCCCTACGGGGGCTTAAGTACTGAGCTCTACATGGACGCTTTCGGCTCCGGCGGCTTTGCCGGAAAGGGTATTTTGAACGTTGAAATGCTGCTTAAATGCGGAGAAAAGCTGCCGACCGGGCGCGTATTGAGCCATGATGCGCTGGAGGGCGCATATCTGCGCGGTGCGTATATGAGCGACGTGAACCTGGTGGATGCCTTTCCGTCAAAGCCGCTTGCCTACTTTAAGCGCCTGCACCGCTGGGTACGCGGTGACTGGCAGAATGCGCCATGGATCTTCAAGCGGGAGCTGCCGCTGATGGATCGCTTCCGCCTGCTGGAAAGCCTTCGGCGCAGTCTCACGGCACCGGTGACCCTCACTGCGATGCTGCTGGGGCTGTGCTGTGAAAGCCCCGGTCTTACACTCGCAGGCTGGGCAGCGCTCCTGACTCTGGGGCAGGATCTGATCCTGACTCTGGCCGATGCCGGGCTCCGGCGTGAAGACGGCCGAGTCCGGCTGAGGCGGCACACGAGGCTGCTGACAGGCTTCGGTGGTGCGATCGTGCGCTGCTTCATGCGGCTGTGGCTGCTGCCCTTTGAGGCGTGGGTATGCCTCACGGCGATGCTCACGGCACTCTGGCGCATGACTGTGAGTCATAAGCGGCTTTTACAGTGGACGACTTTCGCCGAGGTGCGTGCCACCGCCTCTCTTGCAGAGCATGTGCGCGCGATGTTTCCCTGTGTGGTGCTTGGCGTACTGCTCATGGCCTTTGCACCCGAGGCGCCGGGAAAGGCTGCGGGTCTTATGTGGCTCGTATCCCCGGTCTGCACCGCGGCGCTGGCTCTTCCTGCCGCGCGGGAGACACCGCTTTCCCTGCGGGATCGGGATCTGCTGCATCGCAGTGTCACCGAAGCCTGGGGCTTTTATAAGGAGCTCTCCACTTCCAATGACCATTTTCTGCCGCCCGACAACTTTCAGCAGCAGCCCCCCATCGGCGCGGCGCACCGTACCTCACCCACAAACATCGGCCTCGCACTTGCATCGGCGGCGGCTCTCGGCACAGCGGGAGTCATCCCCTCGGCGGAAGCAGCAGACTATATCCGCCGCATGGTGCCGACGCTCCGGCAGATGGAAAAGCACCAAGGCCATTTTTACAACTGGTACGACACGCGTACACTTCGCCCCCTGCGTCCGCGCTTTGTCTCCACCGTGGACAGCGGCAACCTCTGCGCGGGGCTCATTACCGCCTGTTCAGCGCTTCGAAGCTGGGGTGAGGCAGACCTTGAGGCCGATCTGCGCTTACTCATCGACGCCATGGATTTTGCGCCTCTCTATGACGAGCGCCGTGAGCTTTTCTATATCTGCTATGACGCCGAAAAGGAGCGCGGCGCGGGCGGCTGGTACGACCTGATGGCAAGTGAGGCGATGCTTACAAGCTATATTGCTCTGTCGCGCGGACAGGTACCGCTGCGCCACTGGAAGCGTCTGAGCCGCGCCCAGCTTCAAAAGGATGGCTATCGCGGTTTAGCGAGCTGGACGGGGACGATGTTTGAATATCTGATGCCCATGCTCTTTCTCCCGCTTTATCGCTCAAGCCTGCTTTATGAGAGCGCGCGATTCTGCCTCTATGCCCAGAAGCGGCGGCATCTGCCCGGCAAGCCATGGGGCATCTCCGAAAGCGCGTTTTATTCCCTTGACCCCTCCCTCAGCTATCGTTACAAGGCCCACGGCTGTCCGGCTCTGGCCCTCAAACGCGGGCAGGAGGCTGATCTTGTCATTGCCCCCTACGCGAGCTTTCTTGCCCTCGCGGTGGAGCCCTCCGCCGCCGTGCGCAATCTGCGCTGTCTGCGGGATCTGGGCGCGACGGGCCGCTGGGGTTATATTGAGGCGCTGGATTTCACCCCCGGCCGCTGCATAAGTCCGGACGGAGAACAAGTCCGCTGTTGGATGTCCCATCACGTGGGCATGAGCATCCTGGCGGCACTCAACGCCGCCGAGGGCGGTACGGTTCGGAATCTTTTTATGGCAGAGCCCTCGATGGCGGCCTTTACGCTTCTGCTGCAGGAAAAGCTGCCCGACCGGCCTGCCGTCATTCGCCGCGACCGGAGCCCTGTGCCCGAGCGGCCTGCGAAAGACCGGCGCGAACCCTGGTCAGCTCAGGGAGAATGCAGCGGGCAGGTACGTGCCTGTCTGCTTTCAAACGGCGCGTACAGCCTGCGCGTCAAAAGTACAGGGGAGAGCGCCGCGTTTTTTGGCGACATCTGTATTTACCGGCCTGAGAGGAACGATCCGGGTCTCGCCCTTGCGCTCGGTGCGCACGCCGCGCCCCCTGAGCGCTGGGATTTTTCAGAAGATCACTGCCGCTGGGAAACTTCACCCGACGGTCTGCATGCCGTTTTGACGCGCGGATGCGCTGAGGGGGAGATCGGCGAAGCGCTGACCCTTGCCCTCACTGCCGACAGGACGCGGAGTCTTCCGGTCACGCTCTGCTTTGTGCCCATCCTTGCTGTACAGCGCGATTGGGACAGCCACCGCGCCTACTGGCAGCTTGGTATGCAGGCGGAAGTGCGCGGCGGGCGGCTCCTGCTCAGGCGTTTGTCAAAAGACGGTATCGGGCAAGACCGTTATCTTTGCCTTGCTGTCGATCATCCCGCAGTCTTTGACGCGGACGCGCGCGGCGGTCTCGGCGCGCTCGTTTCACCGCAGGTGCGTGTGCGGGTCGACCTGGCCGTGCATAAGGGCGCTGAGCGGACGCTGCGCTTTGTGATTGCGTTGGGCAGCAGTGCGCAGGAGGCCTTTGACGCAGCAAGCCGTATACTTGACGCATCGACGGACTCCGGCGGCAGCATGGTGCGGGCAGCGGCGCAGCGCCTTCATATGAGCGCGGAAGAGCTGGACGACGCCATGGGCATGGTGCTCCCGCTGTGGGAAAACCGCTTCAGGAGCGCGAGCCCGAAAAGCGCCCTCTGGCAGTGGGGGATCTCAGGTGATTACCCGATTATCGGCTGCCATGCCGGCGCAAACGAGCGCGAGCGGCTCCTGCGCACGTTCTGTCTTCTGAAATGCTGCGGACTTGAGTCAGAGCTTGTCTACCTCAGCGATGAGCAGGGCGAATACCTTCGTCCGGCTCTGCGGGAGATTGAAAATTGGCTTGCGGCTTTCGGTCTGGAAGCCCTCATCGGCACAAGGGGAGGGGTTCTCTTTGCGCCGGGCGCAGCGCTCGATCCCCTGCGCTCCCGCGCAGCGGTATTCATCGGGGAGGACAAAACGTTACCCTCGCCGCTGCGCTCTCCCCTTCCGGCAACGGAGCGCGGCGGAAGCATTCCTCCTTACCGCTGGGATGGAGACCGCTTCATCTACAGCGTTGAAAAAATGCTGCCGCAGCGCATCTGGCAGCATGTGCTTACAAACGGCAGCTTTTCTGCTTTTGCGGCAGACTTTGGTCCGGCGGGACTGTGGCTCAAAAATGCACGGGAAATGCGCCTGCTGCCGCCCCCGGCGGATATCCGCGCGGATGCAGGGGCAGAGGCGGTTTACGCCCTGGTCGATGGAGAGGCAGTCAGTCTCTTTGCCGACGGGCTCAGTCCCTGTGAGGTCAGTTATGCTCCCGGCGTCTGTGTCTGGCGCAGGGAGATTGCTGGGCGGAAAATTGAGACGAGCATGTATATACCCATGGGCGCGGATGCACGCGTGCTGGTGATCCGGGGCGCGGCCGGCCTGACGCTTGGCTGGGAGCTCCATCCCTGCCTCGGTACGGAAGATGCAGCCGGGCTGCAATTTGATGTGCACGACAGGTTTATCCGGCTCCGGGATGCGGGAGCATGGCTTCCAGGAACGGAAGTCTATGTCGGCACATCCGCCCCTTACGCGGTGGAAAGTGACTTCTGTCCCGCGGCGCTGCGCTTTTCCATGCAGGCAGAAGATGAGACGCTGCTGCTCGTCGGCACTGATGCGGAGACTCTGTCCTCCTTCGATTCGTACGCTCTTCTCCGTGCCACCCGTGTCTTCTGGCGGCAATACCTGAGTCGCTTTTCCCTTGACTGTGCGGACACGCCGCTTTCCCACTATATGAACACCTGGGCCGTATACCAGTGCTATGCCTGCCGGATTCTGGCACGCAGCAGCATCTATCAGTCCGGCGGGGCGATCGGCTTTCGCGATCAGCTTCAGGACTGCGCAAATCTCCTGCTCATTGACCCCACCCTCTGCCGCTCGCAGATTCTCGACTGCTGCCGCCATCAATACCTTGAGGGCGACGTGATGCATTGGTGGCACCGCCACCCGGCAGGCGACAAGGGGGTGCGCACGAGATGCTCGGATGATCTGCTATGGCTCCCGTGGGCGCTGTGTGAATATACGGACGCGACCGGAGATCTCGCAGTCTGCGATGTACAGGTGCCCTTTGTACAGTCTGAACCTCTGCACGAAGATGAACGCGACCGCTATGAGATCCCGGGAAAGAGTGGGCAGCGCGCAGCCGTGCTCGACCACGCGCTGCGCTCCTTTGCGATGGTTGAAGCGCGCGGCTTTGGTACCCATGGGCTGCCGTTTATGGGCAGCGGTGACTGGAACGACGGGCTTGACCGCGTCGGCGGTGAGAGCGTTTGGTTGGGCTGGTTTCTCTCCTGCTGCGCTCTTCGCTTCTCGGAACTGCTGGAACGTCTGGACGACAGGCGCGCCGGGCACTATCTGTCCCTGTCCGAGCAGGTCGGCCATGCCGCCGACGCGTGTTTTAACGGCCGCTTCTATCTGCGGGCATACAAAGCCGACGGCAGTGCCCTCGGCGACGGGGAGCGCATCGACTCCCTCCCCCAGAGCTGGTCAGCTTTCTGTCCCTGGGCAAGCCCCGAGAAGGTGGAGCTCGCACTGGATACTGCCCTTTCGCGCCTGGTCGATCGGGAGCACGGCATTGTAAAGCTGCTGGCACCCCCCTACACAAGTGCCGACAGCCCCGGTTATCTCAGCGGCTACGGCGAGGGCTTTCGCGAAAACGGCGGGCAGTACACGCATGCGGCCATCTGGCTGGCGCTGGCCTGTCTGAGGCGCGGGCGCGAACGCGAGGGAAAAGAGCTTTTACGCATGCTGCTGCCGGAAAATGCGCCTGCAGAGCGCTATGAGGCCGAGCCTTTCGTTCTGCCTGCCGATGTGTGTTCTGCCCCCGGGCGTATCGGCTGCGCCGGTTGGACCTGGTACACTGGCTCTGCAGGATGGTACTTTCGCGCGGTCTGCGAGGGACTTCTGGGCCTGCGTCTTAAAGACGGAAAGCTGCAGGCCAGACCGGGCGTGCTAAATGATTACGCTGTTGAGTGGCGCGATCCTATGGGAGAAGTGCATCATATCGAGGTGAGAGGCGGGATGATTTTATAAGTTCTTCCCTTTTCCCTCCCTTGGTGTTATAATGACTATATGCTGGCGAAACGCCGCAAGGCGTTCCGCCGAGCCGCTTTGCGGCTCAGCGCCGCAGCATGGCGGCGGCGCCATATATTCATTGCAATAAGCATCGCGCGAATGATTTTTTGAATCATTCGCCGCCAAACTTGTCGTTTGGCAGCGAAATCAATCGAATCCTTGATTGATTTCGCTTTGCGATGATCATTATAATTATCTAAAAAAATGAAAATCCTGCCTATGGAGGTGCCCCATGGAGTATTCACGGTCGGAACTGATGCCGGGCGTTTTTCTGAGCCATCTGCGATCCGATAAATTCAAGACCGCCTGCATGAGCATCAATCTTCTCACACAGCTCAGGCGTGAGACTGCCGCTATGAACGCGCTGATTCCCTCGGTCCTGCGCCGCGGCACGACACGCTACCCGGATATGGAACAGCTCTCCCGCCGTCTGGACGAACTTTACGGCGCCGCCATAGAACCGGTGATCCGCCGCATAGGCGAGGTACACTGTCTTGGTTTCTTTGCAAGCTTCCCGGAGCCTGCCTTCCTTCCGGGGGGTGAGGCCCTGCTCGGCGAGATGAGCTCCCTCATGGCCGAGATGCTGCTCTCCCCGGTCACGCGCGGCGGCCTTCTGCTGCCGCAGTATGTGGACAGTGAGAAAGAAAAGCTATTGGATCTCATTCGCAGCCGGGTCAATGAAAAGCGCAGCTACGCCGTGCAGCGCTGTCTCGAGGAGATGTGCTGTTTTGAAGATTACGCCGTTTCCCGTTTCGGCGATATCCCCGAATGCGAGGCCATCCACTACAAGAAACTCAGCCGCTATTACCGCGAGCTCCTGCGCAAAAGCCCGGTGGAACTGTTCTACTGTGGTCAGGCAAAGCTTGAGGACGTGGAGGAGGCCCTGCGCGACGCGCTGGCCGGAATGCCGAGAGGCGAGATCGATTACGACATCGGCACTGAGATCCGCATGAATGCCGTGGAGGCGGAACCGCGCTATTTTGAAGAGCACATGGACGTGACCCAGGGCAAGCTTGTGCTGGGCTTTCGTCTTGGCGAGTGTATGGAGGAGCCGGACCGCGCCGCCATTCATGTCTTCAATGCCGTCTACGGCAGCGGCGCAACCTCCAAGCTGTTCCTGAATGTGCGGGAAAAGCTTTCACTCTGCTATTACGCAAGCTCCGCAGTTGTGCTGCGCAAGGGGCTTATGCTTGTTTCATCGGGCATCAGTTTTGAAAACTTTGAGGCCGCCAGGGCCGAGATCCTTGCCCAGCTTGACGCTGTGAAAAACGGTGAGATTTCTGACGACGAGTTGCTCTGGGCCAAGCGCTCGGTCGCCTCGGACCTGCGCTCGACGCCGGACAGCCAGGGCGAGCTGGAGGGCTGGTGGCTCAGCCAGGCAGTCGACGGAGCCGATTACGGTCCCACAGAGCTCGCGGAGCTTGTGGAGAACGTGACCAAGGAAGACGTCGTCGCGGTCGCAAAGAGTGTGGAACTGGACATGGTCTATTTCCTGTGCGGCGAGGATGAAGAAGAGGATACGGAAGATGAAGATACAGAAGCTTGATTATCCCGGTATCGGCGAAACACTGTTTTCTGCCGTTCTTGACAACGGCCTTGAGGTTCGCGTGGTGCCGAAGAAGGACTTTTCCACCTTCTATGCTGCCTTTGCCGCCAATTATGGCGGTGCCTGCCGCCGCTTCACCGTGGACGGGCGCAAGCTCGATACTCCTGCGGGCGTGGCCCACTATCTCGAACACAAGATGTTCGACCTGCCGAACGGCGACAGTGCCCTGAATATCCTCTCGGCAAACGGGGCCGACCCCAACGCCTTCACCTCTTCGGGCATCACCTGTTACTACTTTCAGTGCACCGAGGGCTTTGAGGAAAACCTGCGCATGCTGCTGCATTTCGTCTCCACCCCTTACTTTACCGACGAGACCGTGCAGAAGGAGCAGGGCATCATCGCCCAGGAGATCCGCATGGGAGAGGATAACCCCGGCCTTGCGATCTACTATAATCTTCTGAAAATGCTCTACGCCCACCATCCCATCCGCGACCGTGTGGCCGGAACCGTGGAGAGCATTGCGGAGATCACCGCCGAAACGCTCTATGCCTGCCACAAGGTCTTCTATGCGCCGTCCAATATGGTGCTGTGCGTGGAGGGTGACGTGAATCCCGAGCAGATCATCCGTATCGCCGAGGAGGTATTGTCCAAAGAAAAGGCCCCTGTCCCCACGGCGGACTTTGGCCCGGCGGAGGATATTCTCCCTGCTGAGAGTTTCCGTACGGAAGCTATGGAGGTCTCGGCCCCGCAGTTTCTGATCGGTGCGAAACTCACCCCAGGTCTTACCGGGATTGATGCCCAGCGGCAGCGGCTGATCGCGGGGCTCGCGCTCAGAATGCTGTGCGGCAGTTCGTCCCCCTTCTTTACACGGCTTTACGCAGACGGGACGCTCAACAACGATTTCGACTATGAAGTGGACGCCAGCGCCGGCACCATTACCGTCATCATCGGCGGTGAGAGCAAGGTGCCGGAGAAGGTGCTCGAAGAGCTCAACGCCGAAATCGCGCGTGTGGCTAAGGAAGGCTTTGACGCAGCTTACTTCACCCGCTCCAAACGGGCAAGTCTCGGCGCGAGACTCCGGGCGCTGGAGGATTTCGACAACGTGTGCGTATCGCTCGCGACGGACTGTTTTGACGGCTACTGCAGCTTCGACAGCTTCCCGCTTCTGGAGGAAATAAGCGCCGAGGACTGCCGTCTGTTTGTGGCAGAGGCTCTTGCTCCCGAACGGCTGGCCCTGTCCGTCATCACGCCGAAGGACAAGGAGGCGAAGGCATAAACCATGTTGGAGACCATACAGCGCGAGTCGCTGATTTCTTTCCCTATGCTGGGGGACCTGCGTCTCAACCCGCCGTCATATTTCCTGCTCTTCGGACACCCGGTCTATTTTTACGGCGTGCTCATCGGCCTGGGCTTTTTGCTGGGTATTGCCTTCTGCGCAAAACGCGCCAAACGCTTCGGGCTGAAAGAGGATGATATCTACGACGTGATGATCTGGCTGATCCCCTGTTCGATCATCGGAGCACGGGCCTATTACGTTTTGTTTCAGCTGGGTTACTATGTGCAGCACCCGGACGAGATCTTTGCCCTCAGAAACGGCGGCCTTGCTATCTACGGCGGCGTCATCGCGGGTGCTCTGACGGCATATCTTGTATGCAGGCGCAAAAAGATCCCCATTCCCGCCATGCTCGACTGTCTGGCCTACGGGCTGCTGATCGGGCAGATCATCGGGCGCTGGGGAAACTTTCTCAACCGCGAGGCCTTCGGCGCCGAGACTCAGGTCTTCTGCCGCATGGGTCTGACCGCGCCGGACGGCACCACCATCTATGTACATCCCACCTTTTTGTATGAAAGCCTATGGAATCTCGGCGTGCTGCTGTTTCTGCTGTGGTTTGATAAGACGGGCAAGCGCCGCTTCGACGGCCATATCATGGCGCTCTATTTTCTTCTCTATGGCCTCGGCCGATTCTGGATCGAGGGTCTCAGAACCGACAGCCTTTATCTCGGCGGGACCGGCATCCGCATCTCCCAGGCGTTGAGTCTGGCGCTGGTGTTCGCATCATTGGCACTGCTGATCTATAAACACCGGCAGCCCTTCTCCCCCGGCGATCTGTATGTCAACCGCGTCGCCGCGCAGGAAGCGGCGGTCATCATTGAAAGCACCCATAAGGAGGAATCTGAAAATGGCTGATTACAAGGATATTCTCAGCGGCACACTCGGCAAGCTCGCCGACAAGGTCAAGGAAACGGCAAGCTCTACCGGCGTGCTGGACGTGTACGCCCAGGGCGCGAACCGTGCCAAGGCCTTTGGGCAGCTCACGAAGCTGACACTTGAGCTCAACGGTGAGCACGAGGAACTGCAGCGCATTTACACCGAGATCGGCAGACTTTACTTCGAGCAGGCCAAGGACACGCCCGAGGGCTTTTTCGTCCCGCTCTTTGAGCAGGCAAACCGCGTCTCTGACAGCATCCGCGCAAAGCGCGCAAAAATCGACGAGCTCAAGGAGCACTACGGCGTCTCCGAGCAGAGCGACATCGATGTGGAGATAGGCGATTTTGATGATGTTGTCAGCGCCACCGAGGCCGATGGTATGACGGTCGAAATCAAGACGAAGGATGAATAACAAATGCCCCTGGGATTCGCTGTTCTCGGCTGTTTCCCGGGGGATTCTTCTATAAAATCTTGTCTTGCGTATTATCTCTGAACGCGGTATAATATTTTGGTATTTTTTATATGGAGGTGGGAATGGCTTGAAGGATACGCTCAAGCGCTCCTGGGCACTGATGCTTGTACTTGTACTGGTAAGCTCTGTGTGCATGTTCTTTTCTGTGAGAAAGCAGGGCATGTTCATCGACGAGCTCTATACCTACGGCTTGTCCAACTCCAGCTACCACCCCTTCCTCTCCGCCACCGGCGAGCGCTACGGCAGCCTCGATCACACGGTCGTTACGCGGCAGGAGCTTCTGGACTATGTGAGCATCAACGGCGACGAGGGCTTTGATTTTGGCTCGGTCTACTATAACCAAGTCAATGATGTGCATCCGCCGCTCTATTACTGGCTTTTCAACATCGCCTCCACCTTTGCCAAGGGCAGCTTTTCCAAGTGGCCGCCGCTTGTGCTCGACTGGCTGATCTATCTCGGCTGTGTCGTGATGCTGTACATGCTGGTACGAAAGCTTGGCGGCAGCCGGTATAACGCCGCGGCGGCTGCGGTTCTGTACGGGCTGAGTACCATCGGTCTGTCCACGATGATCATGATCCGCATGTACGTGCTGCTTACCCTTTTGACCGTCGTGCTCATGTACTTCATCGCCGACCTCATGCAGCGTTTTCGCCCGCGCACCTGTGTTTTCATCGGCCTTACGCTGCTGGCGGGACTCATGACGCAGTATTATTTTGTGTTCTACGCTTTCTTCCTCTGTGCCGCCTATGTGGTGTGGGCCCTTCTCAAGCGGCAGTATAAGGCTCTCGCCTGGTTTGTCCCCTGTGCGCTCATCGGGGCGCTGAGTCTTCTGCTGGTATTCCCGGCAGCGCTCAGGCATCTCTTCGCCGAGGATCTGGTATCCGGCGGCAGCGCGGTGGAAAACCTGAAAAATACCGCGCTGTATTCCGTCCGTCTGCGCACTTTTTTCGGTTTTGGGCGCCACGGACTCAAGGCCGCCATTTACACCGGTCTTATTTGCGTCGGCGGGATCTGCGGCATTTTCCCCCAGGTGCAGAAGGCGAGCTTTGACCACCGCTTCAATTGGGACTGGCTGGTGTTCCTGATCCCCGCCTATGTCACCTTCGTGCTGGTGGCCGTCATCTCCCCGGTGGATGAGCCGCGCTACATATACAATCTCATCCCCGCCTTCGTGCTGACAGTGAGCTTTCTGCTGTATCTGATGGAAACCACACTCGGGGAACGGAAGCTTCCCGATTTTGCTAAGGCCTTCGCGTTTCTCGCCATCGCATGCCTCGCCCTCTGGCAGGCACGCACCGTTCCGCCAGACTATCTCTACCCCGAGCACGCGGAATATAACGCAGCGCTCGAAAAATACGCAGATGATCCCTGTGTTCTCTTTGCAGAGCCGGAGGATGCCTTTATGCCCATGACCGAGGGGCTCATCCAGTTGCTGACTTTCCCGGAGGTCTATGTCACCGACGAGCGGAGTCTCTCCCCCATGCTCGACTATGTGGGGGACGCGGATGAGCTTGTGGTGTACATCGACACGAGCAAGTTCTGGTCCAGCGGTTATGACGCAGACGCGCTGCTCAGACGCATTGCCGAAGAATCCGATTATGACAGGGCCGAGGCTCTCTTCACCACCGGTCTCTCTACCACCTATGTTGTCTCCAGATAAGGAGGTCTTTGTATGATTTCTGTTGTTCTCCCCTCTTACAATGAGGAAAAAATGATTCCCATCGCCACCGAACGTCTCGGCACGATCCTCGGCAGCGCCGGGATCGACTACGAACTGCTGTTTGTGGACGACGGCTCCCGTGACGGCACCTGGAGCGAGATTCTGCGCTGCAGCGCCTCCGACCCCCATGTGGTCGGCGTGCATTTCAGCCGCAACTTCGGCAAAGAGGCCGCCATGTTTGCCGGTCTCGAACAGGCAAAGGGCGACTGCGTCGTGGTGATGGACTGCGACCTGCAGCACCCGCCCGAGAAGATTGTGGATATGTATCGTCTCTGGGAAGAGGGCTATGAAGTCGTCGAAGGCATCAAGGAGGACAGAGGCGAGGAGAGCAGCCTTCATAAATTCGCCGCCAACAGCTTCTACAGTCTCATCAGCCGCGCTACCGGCATGGACATGGGCTCTTCTTCGGACTTCAAGCTTCTTGACCGCAAGGTGGTGGACACGCTCAACGCGCTGCCGGAGCGCAATGTTTTCTTCCGTGCCCTGTCCTTCTGGGTCGGTTATAAGAAAACCGAGGTTCTCTACCGTGTACAGGAACGCACCGAGGGCGTGAGCAAGTGGTCCACCAAGTCCCTCATCAAGTACGCTGTCACAAACATTGCCTCTTTCTCCTCCGCGCCGCTGCATATGGTGACAGTAATGGGCGTCATAACGCTCATTGTGGCAGTGGTGTTCGGGCTGATCTCTCTGTGGCAGAAGATCGCGGGCACCGCGCAGCCGGGCTTTACAACGGTGATTTTGCTGCTTCTCATTATCGGCAGCTTCCTCATGATCTCCCTCGGCATCATCGGTTACTACCTGGCCCGTATTTATGATGAGATCAAGGGCCGCCCGCGCTATATCATCTCCCGCATTTGCGGCAGAGAAGGAGACAGCAAATGATCGAGAAAATCAAAGCTTTATGCATCAAGTACCGCGAAATTCTGGTCTACATCATCGTCGGCGGGATGACCACGGTGGTTTCCTGGGGCTGCAAATTCCTGTGGGGCGCTATTTTTTACCCCGGCGTCACAATTCCGACCGTTGCCCAGAACACGGTGCTGGTAATTGTGGAGAATGTGGCTGGCATCCTCTTTGCCTATTTCCCGAACCGCAAATGGGTCTTTCAGAGCAAGGACCCGAACATTTTCCGGGAGTTTACCGGTTTTGTGGGCTCCCGGCTCGGCACCTGGGGTCTGAGCTATGTACTCAATCTGCTGCTGACGAACGTACTGCATATTGACTATCGCATCACGACGATCGTCGTCGGCGTGGTGGTTGTGGTCGGAAACTACATCATCAGCAAATTTCTGGTATTTCGGAAGAAAAAAGGATGAGGCAGAAGAAAGGTCGGGCCTATACCGTCGCCTTCTGCAGCCTGATGGCGGCGCTGGGCACCGTGCTGATGCTGACAGGCGGGCTTGTGCCGGTGATGACCTATTGCTCGCCGCTTTTGGCGGGGGTGCTGTTGATCCCGGTGATGCGCGAGCACGGGAACAAATGGGCCTGGCTGGTGTGGCTTGTGACGGCGGCGCTGTCGATGATTCTCAGCGCAGACAAGGAAGCGGCGTTTTTCTACTTCTTCCTCGGCTGCTACCCGATATTGAAGCACAGTTTTGATAAGGTAAAACCGAAGCTCCTGGGACTCTTTCTGAAGCTTTTATATTTTGCGGCTGCTGTCGGCGTGATGTATGGTCTGATCTATTTTGTGTTCCGGCTGGATATCGGGCTGGAGGAGCTGGAAGAGTTGGGTCGGCTCGCCGGCGTTGCTTTTTACGGAATGCTGGTCGTGTGCATGCTGATCTACGACTATGCGCTGCGAAATCTCGCCATCCTCTACGAATACAAGCTGCGGCCGAAGCTGCTGCGCATACGCGAATGAACGATTAAAAAACATAATAATAAAGGAGAATCGATATGAATCTTGAGATAAAACCCATCGGCATCATCGGTGCCATGGACAATGAGATCGAGCTTTTGAAGAGCAGCATGGAGATCCGCATGATGGAGTCCATCGCGGGCATGACTTTCTACTGCGGCACCCTCTGCGGCAAGGAAGTTGTGCTGGTACGCTGCGGCATCGGCAAGGTCAACGCCGGCATCTGCGCGCAGCTTCTGATTACCCACTTTGGTGTCGGCCGTGTCATCAACACCGGCGTGGCCGGCTCCCTGAACAAAGACATCAACATCGGCGACATTGTGGTCTCCACCGATGCAGTTCAGCACGACATGGACTGCACAGCCCTGGGCTACGCCAAGGGCATCATCCCCGACAACGAGTTCAGCTTCTTCCAGGCAGATGAGGCTATGCGGCGCAGCGCAGTGGAATCGGTCAAGCTCGCCGCGCCGGAAAAGCGCGTCTATGAGGGGCGCATCACCTCCGGCGATCGTTTCATTGCGGATTCTGCCCACAAGCAGAATATTATCAAGGATTTCGGCGCTATCTGCTGTGAGATGGAGGGTGCGGCCATCGGCCAGGTTTGTGCCCAGAACCGCGTCCCCTTCGTCATCATTCGGGCCATCTCCGACAAGGCGGACGATTCGGGCCATCTCTCCTACCGCTCCTTCGTGCAGGCTGCTGCCAGACGCAGCGCCGCCATCGTCAAACATATGTTGGAGAACACCTGATATACTTTGATCCAAAAAAAGACTGTTTCGCAATGCGAAACAGTCTTTTTTTGGATTATACGAAGTCTTCCCGCATGGGGGTGAAGATATCCAGAAGCTTTGTGTCCTCCAGGATATGCACGCCGTGGACCACGTTGGGGGCTACGTAGTAGGTATCCCCGGTTTCGAGGATCTTGTCGGCCTGCCCTTCTTCCTGATACACAAGCTTTCCGGAGATGATATAACCGATCTGCTCGTGCGGGTGGGAATGCGGCGCGCCGACGGCGCCCTTTTCAAAGGTGAGCTCACAGGCCATGAGATTCCGGCTGTAGGACAGCACCTTGCGCATTACGCCGCCGCCGAGATCTTTGGCGGGGACGTTCTTGTTTTCCGTATACATGGGTTCCTCCCCTTACGACAGGGAGCCGGTGATCTTCGGCAGCCACAGGCTGATGTCCGGAATGAAGGAGATCAGCAGCAGCGCAACGATCATGCACAGGTAGAAGGGCATGGTTGCCTTGACGACCTTCTCCATGGGCCTCTTTGCAACGGCAGAGCCGATGAACAGCACCGCGCCGACAGGCGGGGTCAGCAGGCCGATGCCGCAGTTGAGCACCATCATGATGCCGAACTGCACCGGGTGCAGGCCGACGCTCATGGCGACCGGCAGCAGGATCGGGGTTGCGATCAGAATGATAGGCGCCATGTCCATGATCATGCCGAGAACCAGCAGGATCAGATTCAGCAGGAGAATAATGACGATGCGGTTGGAGGAGAGCGTGGTGATGAAGGTGGCCGCCTTGGCGGGTACGTGCAGGGTGGTCAGGCAGTAGCCGAAAGCGCCGGAGAGAGAGATCAGGATCAGCACGATGGCGAGGGTGTCAATACACTGCTCCAGGCTCTTCCAGACGCCCTTCCAGTCCAGGCCCTTGTAAATGTAAACGGATACGATCAGGGAGTAGATGACAGCGATAGCGGCGGACTCGGTGGCGGTGAAGACGCCGCCCACAACGCCCACGACCACGATCAGAACCGCCAGCAGCGCCCAGATGGACTTACCGA
Organism: Candidatus Limivicinus sp.; assembly: GCA_045130755.1. GTDB lineage: Bacteria > Bacillota > Clostridia > Oscillospirales > Oscillospiraceae > Limivicinus. The sequence continues at coordinate 18,749 of JBGUQD010000226.1, forward strand.
TCTGCTTTGCAAAGTTCTTGATGGAGAAGGGCTTGCCCTTGGGGTAGTTGCGCTTGACGGAGATGATGTAGGAGCCGATCATCAGCGCCGCCGCCAGAATGGCACCGGGCACATAGCCCGCCATGAACAGTGCGCCCACGGACACACCGCCGGCGGAGGTGGCGTAGATAACCATGTTGTGGCTTGGCGGAACCAGCAGGCCCTCGCAGGAGGAGGTGATGGTGACGGCAGTGGAGAAGTCGGCGTCATAGCCTTCGTCCACCATCATGGGGATGAGGATGGAGCCGAGGGAGGCGGTGTCGGCGGAGGCGGAACCGGAGATGCCGCCGAAGAAGTAGGAGGCCACGATGTTGACCATCGCAAGGCCGCCGCGCATCCAGCCGACCAGGCTGTTTGCCAGCGCGATCAGCTTGTCGGAGATGCCGCCTGTGCCCATCAGCACGCCCATGGTGATGAAGAAAGGAACAGCCATCAGGGAGAAGGACCAGACGCCCTTGACCATCTGCATGGGCAGTACGGTCAGGTTCTTGCCCATGCTGATAAGGCACAGGACCGTGGAAATGCCCACAGAGTAGGCGATGGGGAAACGCAGGAAGATCATAACCAGAAAACTGCCAAGCAGGATCAGGGTAGACAAACTTTCACCGCTCATTACGCCTGAGCCTCCTTTCCATTCTTATCGGAAACAAAGAACTCTTCCAGGTGCTGGAACACCTGCTCCAGCTCAAAGATGATCATGCCGAGTCCGGCAATGGGAACGGGCAGGTACATCCAGATCTGGCTCAGCTTGGGGAGAGAGGAATATTTTGCAAACTTGGCGATGTTGCCGGTGGGCTTAATGACCTCATAGCCATACTTCACCAGGATGATACCGAGAATCAGCACGGCCAGGTCAGCCAGCAGATCCAGACAGATGATCGCCTTTTTCGGCAGGTACTGGTCGAAGGCGGTCATGCGGATGTGGGTGCGCTTGCGGATGGCGAGCGTGGCGGAGAGAACCGCCATATAAACCATCAGCGTCAGCACCATTTCCTCGCCCCAGTGCGGTGCGGTGAAAAACGGGAAATAACGTCCGGCGACCGTAACGGAGGTAATGATGATATCCGCAATCAGCAGCAGCTTGCAGATGAACAGCATGATTTTGTAAGCCCAGTCATAGACCGGCTTAACTTTTTCCAAGGTCTTAAAAAAAGCGGGCAACGAAAAAACCCCTTTCTTAACGTGATCTTAACGATAGAAAAAACGGGGCGCAGGGGGTCAAACCCTGCGCCCCTCGATGGGTTTACTTATTGATAATCTGTCGGACAGATCTTACTGCAGAGCCATGATGGCCTCGTAGACATCCTCCATGCCCTTGATGTTGGCATCCAGAACGTCCTTGGTGGCAGCCTGCCATGCGCTCTTGTCCTCGACCTCGGTGACAGTGCAGCCCATGTCGATGAGCTTCTGCTGAGCCTCTTCCTGCTTGGCAGTTACGGACTCCTTGCAGACCTGCATGGCGTAATCGGCAGCTTCCTGAACCATGGCCTTCTGCTCGTCGGTGAGCTTGTCGAGAGCGGCGTCAGTGGCAATCAGTTCGATGGTGCCCAGGGTGTGGCCGTCCTTGATCATGTAGGGAGCGACTTCCTGGAAGGAGTTGGACAGGTAGTTGGTGATGGGCTGCTCGGCAGCGTCAACAACACCGGTTTGCAGGCTGGTGTACAGCTCGCCGAAGGAAACCGGGGTGAACGCAGCGCCCAGGCCCTTGACCAGACCGGTCATTATGGGGTCGTCAGACACGCGGATCTTGAGGCCCTTGAGGTCCTCAATGGTCTTGACCTCAACCTTGGAGAAGAAGTGACGGAAGCCCTCTTCGCCATAAGCCAGGCCGTTGAAGGGCAGGCCGACTTCCTTGGACTCGGCCAGCATTTCCTTGGCAAGGTCGCTCTCGGCAAACTTCCAGTAGTGATCCTCGCTGGTGAAGACATAGGGCAGGGTCAGGAAGACGCTCTTGACAGCGCCGTACTGGTTGAGTGCGAAAGCGGAGATACGGACGATGTCGACAGAGGTGTCGCCGCCGAGGATGTTGGCCAGGACGGTCTTTTCATCGCCCATGACACCGCTGGCCTGGATGTCGACCAGGATGGCGCCGCCGGACAGCTCTTCCAGCTTTTCTTTGAAGGCAAGGGCCACGTCGCCGACGACAGTACCCTCAACAGGGTTGACTTCCGCATAGGTGAGGGTGATGGGCTCATCAGCGGACGCGGAGATCGCGCACAGCGCAAAGATCATGCACAGTGCCATGGTGAGTGCCAGGAACTTTTTCATCTTGTTTTCCTCCGTTTTTCAGAATTTTTACGCAGCTCTTGTGGTCGTACACAAAACTGTGAAGAGTCACAATTTTTTATGCTACACAAGCAAGCTCTTATGTGTTATTATATCAGCAGCTTAACAGTTTGTCCATAATTAAAGCGCAAAAATCCGGATAAAAAATATGGACGATCCGGATGTCAAAGCGAAGGAGCAGACGATGAAAGAGAGCTTGAAATCCGTGACCGTTCCCTGTAAGATCGACCGGAAAGTCTTTATGCGCTTTGCGGTTTACGAATCACTCGTGCGTAAAAAGGGCTGGCGCAATCCTGCTTTGTTTGCGCTGATCATGTCGGCTTTCGCCGCTGTATGCTTTCTTGTGCGCAAGACTCACGCACAGGCAGTGCTGCTCGGCAGTGTTCTGCTTGGCGTGGGATTGATCCTGCCCATTGTATGGTTTGGGATGTTCTTTTCCTCCGTCAGCAGACAGGCAGCGCGAAACGGTCTGTCCCCGGACAGAGCACAATACTATGTGACGCTCAGCGAGGAGAAGATTCACGTCTCCAAGGGAAAAGAGACGGCGGATTTCTCGTGGCAGGACACGTATCTCGCCCGCCGAGTCAATGGCTGCATCTACCTCTATGTCTCTCCCACTCGCGCGTTTCTGCTGACGGACGGCGCGGAGAGTGCGCGGGCCTGGGCCATCATCACGGCGGCACTCGACCCGGCGAAGGTGCAGGATAAGGCGTAGCTCATCCATACTGCAGCGCTCATCTGCCTGCTTTCGGCGGCTTATGCATTGATAGAGATTGTAAAAGTTCATATTTTGTTCATTGACATTTTGAGGAAGCGGTAGTATAATTCGCGTCACTGGAGATGGGCGGCATCCCATCGGTGTAATCGGCACCAATAACCCGGAGAGCATGACCAATTTACTTGCGGGCTGCCGGCGGCCAAGAGGCCGGAGGTTGACCGGGCAACAATCGTCCACGCATTCACTCATACATAACTCGTGACGGAAAACCGATTGAGACAATCAACAGGCGATGATCGCGACATGGTCTGGCATTGTCTGCAGCAAATCCCAACTTAACATGAAATAGTGTTCATACGGATTGCGCTTCTCCCCTTCCTTTCGGAAGGGGAGCTTTTTTATGCTTGTACACAAAAACTGCCGTCTGCTTATGCAGGCGGCAGTTTTTTATTGATGATTGAAAATCAGTCGAGGTCAAAGAGTTTGTAGGTCCAGCCCATGTCGTCGGCAACCTTGCCGGTCTGCATGCCGTAGAGGGCGTCATACAGCTTCTGGGCCACGGGGCCGACCTCCTCGTCGGCGACTTTGTAGTCGGTGCCCTTGTAGTTGAGGCAGCCGATGGGAGAGATGACAGCTGCAGTGCCGCTGGCAAAGATCTCCTGGAGGGAGCCGTCCTTGGAGGCGGCGATGATGTCGTCGATGGCGAGCTTGCGCTCGGAGACCTTGACACCCCACTTCTTCAGGAGCTGAATGACGGAGTTGCGGGTGATGCCGGGCAGGATCGTGCCGGAATCCAGGGGCGCGGTGATGACCTCGTCATTGATGCGGAAGAAGGCGTTGGAGGTGCCGATTTCTTCGACATATTTGTGCTCGGCAGCGTCGAGCCAGAGAACGTCCTTGCAGTTATACTTCATGGCGTCGAGGGAGGCACGCATGCCGCCGCCGTAGTTGCCGCCGACCTTGGCAAAGCCTGTACCGCCGCGGGCAGCGCGGATATACTCATCCTGCACGAAGATGCGGGTTGTTGCAAGACCGCCGTCGTTGGCCGCGTAATAGGAGCCCGTCGGGGTCAGGATGATCATGAAGCGATAGTGCTTGGCGGGCAGAACGGAGAAGGATACTTCATCGCCGAAGATGAAGGGGCGGATATACAGGGCGGTACCGGGGGAGCTGGGGATCCAGTCACGGTCTTCCCAGATGACGGCCTTGACGGCAGCCAGGAAGAGCTCACCGGGCAGTTCGGGGATGCACATACGCTCGCAGGTGCGGGCCATGCGTGCGATGTTCATCTCGGGGCGGAAAATCTGGATGGCGCCCTCTGGGGTCTTGTAGGCCTTCATGCCCTCGAACATCATCTGCGCATAGTGCAGCACGCAGGAGGCGGGCTCGATCTCGATGGGGGCATGGGGGACGATGCGCCCGTCATGCCAGCCCTGGCCCTCGTCCCAATCCATGCAGAACATGTGATCGGTGAAGTACTGTGCAAAGCCGAGCTTCGATTCATCCGCGGGCCGGGGCTTCGGATGGGTGGTACGGGTCACGGGAAAACTGTATTCCATGATGGCATTACTCCTTACAATTGATAGATTTCGGGGCGTCTGTCCCGGAAAACGTGGATACTGTTTCGTATCTGTTCCTTGATGGCAAAGTCGCAGTCGGCGGTAATAACCTCTTCATGCTCTCCCGCCTCCGCGAGGATCTCGCCCCAAGGGTCATAGATTGCGGAGGAACCGCCGTAGACCGTCTCCCCCGCTGTGCCGCAGCCGTTGCAGCAGGCCAGGAAGATCTGGTTTTCGATCGCGCGGGCACGGTTGAGCGTCTGCCAGTGCGCACGGCGGATGCCGGGCCACTCGGCGGGGACAAAGAGCAGCTCGATGTCCTGCAGGGCAAGCGAGCGCGTCAGTTCCGGGAAGCGCAGATCATAGCAGATGATGAGGCCGCATTTCACGCCGTCGAGGGTAAAGGTGCACAACGCGTCACCGGGGGTGAAGTATTCGTGCTCACCCATGGGGGTGAAGAGGTGGGTCTTGTCATAGGAGGCGATACAGGTGCCCCCGCGGTCAAAGACATAGGAGGTGTTGTAAACCTGGCCGCCGCGGTTGGTCACGACAGAACCCGCGATGAGGTTAATGTGCAGCTCCGCCGCCAGCGCGCCGAAAGCCATTTTGACGATCTCTCCGTCGGGATCTGCCAGTTCCGCCAGCTTTTCCCGCGGGAAAAAGCCGATGTTGAAGGTCTCCGGCAGCAGGACGGTATCGGCGCCTGCCGCGGCGGCTTTTCGGACCAGCTCCAGCGCGTGGGCATAGTTATACGCGCTGTCGCCGAGGTGCACATCCATCTGGGCGCAGGCGATTTTCACGGCTGGTAGTCCTTCCCGGCCTGAATGGCCTTGAGGTTGACGTCCATGAGATTCATCTTGCGGGCAGGAATGACGTGCTTAAGAGCTTCCTCAACGGTGTCCTCTTTGATGCACTTGGTCTCGCGAATGACGGTGCCGAGCAGGATCATGTTGGCGAGGTTTTTAAGCTCCATGTCCTTGGCCATCTGGGTGGCGGGGACATAGTAGACATCCACGTCGTCGCGCTGAACCTTGCGGGAGATGAGGGTGGAGTCCACAAAGATCTTGCCGCCGGGGACGACTGCGCTCTCGTACTTGTCGAGAGACGGAGTGTTCATGACGATGAGTACGTTGGGGTGCTGCACAATGGGAGAGCCGACGGGATCATCAGAGAGGATGACGTTGCAGTTGGCGGTGCCGCCGCGCATCTCGGGGCCATAGGAGGGCAGCCAGCTGAGCTGACGCTCTTCAACCAGTCCCGCGTAGGCCAGCACCTTTCCGATGAACAGGAGGCCCTGTCCGCCGAAGCCGGCGATTACGATTTCATGATGTGCCATTCTTTACGCCTCCTTATCCCGGAACACGCCCAGCGGATACTGGGGGATCATGGCCTCGTCGATCCACTGGAGGGCTTTCTGCGGTGTCATGCCCCAGTTGGTGGGGCAGGCGGAGAGGACTTCGACGAAGGAGAAGCCCTTGCCGTCGATCTGGTTCTGGAAGGCCTTCTTGATGGCGCGCTTGGCGTTGCGGACGTTCTTGACGTTGTTGACGGTGACGCGCTCGAGGTACTGGGGAGCGTCAAGGGTGGCCAGCAGCTCGCAGACGCGGATGGGGTAGCCCTGGGTCTTGGGGTCGCGGCCATAGGGGGAGGTCTGGGTGACCTGTCCGATCAGGGACGTGGGGGCCATCTGGCCGCCGGTCATGCCGTAGATCGCGTTGTTGATAAAGATAACGGTGATGTTCTCGCCGCGGGCCGCGGTGGAAACGGTTTCACACATGCCGATGGAGGCAAGGTCGCCGTCGCCCTGGTAGGCAAAGACAATGTTGTCCGGCAGGGCGCGCTTGACGCCGGTGGCGACAGCGGGGGCACGGCCGTGGGCAGCCTCGATCATGTCGCAGTTGAAATAGTTGTAGGCAAGAACAGAGCAGCCGACCGGGGCGATGCCGACGGTCTTGCCCTCGATGCCGAGCTCGTCAATGGCCTCGGCGACCAGACGGTGCACAATGCCGTGGGTGCAGCCCGGGCAGTAGTGCAGCACGGTGTCGGTCAAGGCATGGGGCTTTTCAAACACGATCATGCTTCATTTCCTCCTTCTGCGATTTTCTTGATATGCTCCAGCACCTCATCCGGGGTGGGGATCATGCCGCCGACGCGGGAGCAGAGCTCAACAGGCTTTTTGCAGCGGATGGCGAGCTCCACGTCTTCCTTCATCTGGCCCATGTTCATCTCGACGCACAGGAAAGCGCTGACCTTCTCGGCTGCAGCAGCGAGGGCTTTCTTCGGGAAGGGCCAGAGGGTGATGGGACGGAGCATGCCGACCTTGATGCCCTGCTTTCTGGCTTCAACGATGGCATTGCGGGAGACGCGGGCGGTGATGCCGCAGGCGACAATGCAGATCTCGGCGTCGTCCATCATGTACTCTTCCCACAGGGGTTCGGACTCCTCGATCTTCTTGTAGCGCTCAAAGCGCTCGAAGTTCTGCTTCTCGAGGTTCTCCGGGGAGAGGTCGAGAGAGGTGATGATATTGTGGGGACGCTTCATCTCCGTGCCGGTGGCAGCCCAGGGATTATCGTCGCCGAAAGCGTTGCAGGGTTCGGGAAGCTTCACGGGCTCCATCATCTGGCCCATGGTACCGTCAGCCAGCAGCATTGCGGGCATGCGGTACTTCCACGCAAGGTGCAGGGCGCGGCCGGTAAGGTCTGCCATCTCCTGCACGGAGGAGGGGGCGAAGACCAGCACGTGGAAGTCGCCGTGGCCGGGGCCGCGGGTGACAAAGTAGTAGTCGGACTGGGAGGGCTGGATGCCACCGAGACCGGGGCCGCCGCGCTGGACGTTGATGATGAGGGCGGGCAGGTCGGCACCTGCGAGGTAGGAGATGCCCTCCGCCTTGAGGGAGATGCCGGGGCTGGAGGAGGAGGTCATGGCAGGATGGCCGGTGGAGGCCACGCCATAGACCATGTTGATGGCCGCGATCTCGCTCTCTGCCTGCAGGAAGGTGCCGCCGATCTTGGGCATCTTCTTGGCCATGTATGCGGCGACCTCGGTCTGCGGGGTGATGGGATAGCCGAAGTAATGGCGGCAGCCGGCCAGGATGGCGGCCTCCGCGAGGGCTTCGTTTCCTTTCATCAGGACGGTTTCACTCATACGCCTGCTCCTTTCCTTATCGCTCCACGGTGATGACGCAGTCGGGGCACATCATGGCGCAGCTTGCGCAGCCGATGCACTCCTCTGGCTTTGTCAGCTCCACGGGGGAATATCCTTTTTGATTGAGTCTGGTTTTAGAAAGGGCAAGGATCTGTTTCGGACACGCTGCGACACACAGGCCGCAGCCCTTGCAGATTTCCTCTCTAAAGGTTAATTTTGCCAAGGCTGGTCCCTTCTTTCTCCATGTAGTATAGTTGCATGATCTGTATAGGAAAGAAATTGCTCACTTTGTTTTGAAGCTCAGCACTGAGCTTTTCGGACGCGCAGCTCATCTTGACCGGGAGCTTGACCCGTTCGGCAAACTCCTGTGCGAAGCGCTCCCCCGCAATCACATCCTCGGCTTTCGTCAGGGGGCCGAGGTTCGTGTTGTTCACAATCGCGGTAAAGGGCAGAGCGCAGGCGGCCTCGATCTCGTAAAAGATCTCGAGTGCGTCGTCGATGTTTCTCGTCAGGGGGCGGGCTTTGTTGAGGACAAACAGCATCTCATAGTCGTTTTCCTCCCGGATGCCGGGGACGTATCGTCCCAGCGCCAGCGCGCCCCGGTCGTCACCGCCCACGTCGATGACGCCGCAGGCACTCTTGTCGTCCACCAGGGAGTAGGCTTCGCCGGGCAGGGCGGGCAGGTCCACGTTGGAGTTTGCGTAGTCGGAGGAGATGAGGCGCACACCCGCGGCTTTCAACTGCTCTGCCCCGTCCTTCGTGCGAAAGTAGGGGTTTACGATATCGAGATCCGCCACCGTGACCTTGAGGCCCTGGTGTCGAAGCCACAGGGCGTAATTCAACGCGATATTGGTTTTTCCGCTGCCGTAATGTCCGGCAAAGAGGGTAAGGCGTTTATGGTCCATTTTACAGCTTGTTTCTCATGATTTTGCCGCTGATCGTCTTGGGCAGTTCATCCTTGAACTCAACGATGCGCGGATACTTATAAGGCGCGGTGTGCTGCTTGACGTAATTCTGGATCTCCTTCTTGAGTTCCTCGGTGCCCTCCTTGCCCTTGACCAGAACGATGCTGGCCTTGACCACCTGGCCGCGGATCTCGTCCGGGGCTGCGGAGACGCCGCACTCAAGCACATAGGGCAGCTCCATGATGACGTTTTCGATCTCGAAGGGCCCAATGCGGTAGCCGGAGGACTTGATGACATCGTCCACACGGCCGACGTACCAGATAAAGCCGTCCTCATCGCGCCAGGCCTCGTCACCGGTGTGGTAGTAGCCATCGTGCCAGACCTCGCGGGTGCGCTCCTCGTCCCGATAGTAGCCGAGGAAGAGTCCGCACTTGCGCTTGCCGTTTTCGTCGGCTTTGATGACGATCTCGCCGCTGATGCCGTCCTCGACAGGGTTGCCGTCGCGGTCAAGGATGTCGATGCCGTAGCCGGGGACAGGCTTGCCCATGGAGCCCGGCTTGATGCTGCTGCCCGGAAGATTGGCGATGCCCAAGGTCATCTCTGTCTGGCCGAAGCCCTCCGCGAGTCTGAGGCCCGTGAGCTTCTCAAACTGATAGAAGACCTCGGGGTTAAGAGCCTCGCCTGCCGTGGTGGCATGGCGGATGGAGGAAAGATCGTACTTGGAGATGTCGCTCTTGATGAGCATGCGGTACATGGTGGGCGGCGCGCAGAAGGTGGTAATGTTGTATTTGGCGAACATGGGCAGGATCTTGTCCGCATCAAAGCGGTCAAAGTCATAGGTGAAGACCGCGCCCTCGCACAGCCACTGGCCATAGAGCTTGCCCCACAGAGCCTTGCCCCAACCGGTTTCGGAGATGGTGAAGTGCAGGCCGTCCCGCTCGACCATGTGCCAGTAGCGGGCGGTGACAAAGTGGCCGAGGGCGTACTTGTAGCTGTGCAGCGCCATCTTCGGGTAGCCCGTAGTGCCGGAGGTGAAGAACATGAGCATGGGGTCGTCCCCGCAGGGGGAGTCCTCCGTGCGGCGATAACGGCGGGAGAAGAGTCCGTACTCGGAGTCGAAGTCGTGCCAGCCATCGCGTTTGCCGCCGACCAGGATCTTTGTGACGCTCATGCCCGCTGCCTGTTCGCCCAGCTCCACCTGATGGGCAACATCACCGTCGGCCGTGCAGACGATGGCGGATGCGCCTGACGCTTTGAAGCGGTACTCGAAATCGTGGGAAAGGAGCTGGTTGGTGGCGGGAATCGCGATCGCACCCAGCTTGTGCAGGCCGAGGATTGCAAACCAGAACTGGTAGTGCCGTTTGAGCACCAGCATAACGCGGTCGCCGCGCTTGATGCCGAGGGAGGTAAAGTAGTTTGCCGACTGGGAGGAGGCGTCCTTGATGTCCTTGAAGGTGAAGCGGCGCTCGGTCATGTCGTTGGCGATATGCAGCATGGCCAGCTTTTCGGGCGTCTTACGGGCGATCTCGTCCACAATATCGAAGGCGAAGTTGAAGCTGTCTTCGTTGTGGAAGTGCAGATCCTTGAGCACGCCGTTTGCGTCCTCTTCGGCTTCGATGAACTTCTCGCACAGAAGCGGCTGCCGCTCGGGCTTGGGCGCGGGCTTTGCTTCTTCCTCCTCCGCCTGCATGAGGCCGGGCTTCTGGATGGTCTCGTCCGCAGCCATGATCATGGCGAGGAAGGTGCAGTCCTTGCCGTCGATGGCGATCATGCCGTGGGGCGTGGAACTGTCATAGTAGATGCTGTCGCCCTCATGCAGGATCTCCTCATGCTCGCCGATGCGCACGCGCAGAGTGCCGGAAATGATGAGGTCGAATTCCTGGCCGGCGTGGGTGGTGGTATGGATGGGCTCGTTCTGCAGATCCGCAGAATACTGATACGTGACCCAGTAGGGGGTCGCCATCTTCTTGCGGAACAGCGCCGCCATGTTCTGGATGACGATGCCGTCCTCCACGGCAGTGACAAGGCCCTGGTCCCGGCGGTTCACCGCGTAGGAGGTCAGCCTTGCGCTGCGGCCTTCCAGGAGCTGGATGGGCTCGACGCCCATGGCCATGGCCGCCTTATGCAGGAAGGTAAAGGGCAGGTCGACGGCGCCGGACTCGTATTCGATGTACTGCGCCTCGGTGATGCCGGTGCGGGCTGCCATCTCCTCGGTGGAAAAGCCCACGATGTCGCGCAGCTCCCGGATACGGAGTGCGATCTGCAGGAGCTGATTGTCTGCGGTTTGTACGTTCATAAATGTTTCTCCTCTTCAAGAAATAGCTGATTGCGGTAAAACATTCAATTCGTTATTGCTGTAGCTTTGCCACAGCAATAACACCCTGAGCCGAGCTTTGCGAGGCCTCGCGCCGACCAAGTGAGGCGTCCCCCGCAAGCCGAACGCGATAAACGCGAGTACCTCGCTTGAAAGCCGTGCTTTCAAGCGAAATCAAAAAAGCCCGCCTCAAAAACATTTTTGAGGCGAGCTGTTAATCCCGCGGTACCACTCAAATTGCAGCTTTCGCTGCCGCTTCAGGCCCCAACAGGCCCTATCCCTTAACGCGGGCGGAACGGGAGACGCTTACTCGCTTTCGCTTTCAGGTCTCCGGCTCGGAAGTGATGGGCCCTTGAAGCTGGCGTTTCCGACTCGCACCGTCCGTCGGCTCTCTGATAACGCTTCCCTTCGGCCGTCTTCGTCACAGCCTTTGTGAATGTTGCCTCAATTATTACCGCAATTCTATGCTTTTGTCAAGGAGAATCTTTATCCGCTTAAAGAGATTTGACTTTTTGACGAAATCAGGGGTTTTCGTCAAACAAGATTCAGCGCTTTTGCCGCGTCCTCTCTCATTTTATACTTCAGGATTTTGCCCGCCGCGTTCATGGGGAAGCTGTCGGTGAAGGTGATATAGCGCGGGACCTTGTGGCGGGCCATGTGGTCGGTGATATACTTGCGCATCTCCTCCTCAGTCATGGTTTCCCCTTCCTTGAGGATGATGGCGGCGTAGGCCTCCTCGCCGTACTTCTTGTCCGGCACGCCGATGACCTGTACGTCCTGCACCTTGGGGTGAGTGTAGATGAACTCCTCGATCTCTTTGGGGTAGATGTTCTCGCCGCCGCGGATGATCATGTCCTTGAGACGACCCGTGATGCGGTAGTTGCCGTTTTCATCCCGAACGGCCAGGTCCCCGGAGTGCAGCCAGCCTTCGCTGTCCACGGTCTCGGCCGTGGCTTTGGGCATTTTGTAATAACCCTTCATGGTATTATACCCGCGGGAGCAGAATTCACCCGTCTCATTGTCGCCGAGCTCCCGCCCGGTCTCGGGGTCGATGATCTTGCACTCCACGTGCGGGAAGGCGTAGCCCACTGTGTCGGTACGCACGTCGAGGGAGTCGGTCCACGCCGACATGGTGCTGCCGGGGGCGGACTCGGTCTGGCCGTAGACGGAGACGATGCCGATCATGTGCATCTCGTCCGGCTGGGCGGCACGGCGCATGAGCTCCGGCGGGCAGCCCGCGCCCGCCATGATGCCGGTGCGCATGTGGGAAAAGTCCGTCTTCCGGTAGTCCGGGTGGTTGAACATGGCGATGAACATCGTCGGCACGCCGTTGAAGCAGGTGATCTTCTCCTGACGGATGCAGGCAAGCGAGCTCTTTGCCGAGAAGTACGGCATGGGGCAGACGGTCGCGCCGTGGGTCAGGGAGGAGGTCATGGACAGGACCATGCCGAAGCAGTGGAACATAGGTACCTGGATCATCATGCGGTCGGCGGTGGAAAGGCCCATGCGGTCGCCGATGCACTTGCCGTTGTTGATTACGTTATAGTGGGTGAGCATGACGCCCTTGGGAAAGCCGGTGGTGCCGGAGGTATACTGCATGTTGCACACGTCGTCGGGTTTGACCTGGGCGGCCATGGCGTTGATCGTCTCCTGCGGCACCATGTCGGAACGCGCCATGGCTTCTTCAAAGGTGAGGCTGCCCTCCTGCCTAAAGTCCACCGTAATGACATTGCGGAGAAACGGCAATTTGCGGCAGTGCAGCGGCTTGTCCTTGTCGTGCCCCTTGAGCTCCGGACAGAGCTCGTTGATGATAGCGCGGTAATTGGAGTCGAGGCACGACTCGATCATGACCAGCGTGTGGGTGTCGGACTGGCGCAGGAGGTACTCGGCCTCGTGGCTCTTGTAGGCAGTGTTCACGGTGACCAGCACCGCACCGATCTTGACCGTGGCCCAGAAGGTGATGTACCACGCCGGGACATTTGTCGCCCAGACGGCGACCTTGCTGCCGGGCTTTACGCCGAGGTAAACCAGGGCCCGGGCGAAGCGGTCCACGTCCTCGCGGAATTCCTCGTAGGTGCGGGTGTAGTCAAGTGTCGTGTACTTGAAGGCGTACTGGTCGGGAAATTCCTCCACCATGCGGTCGAGTACCTGGGAAAATGTCAGATCCAGCAGTTCATCCTTTTTCCAGACGTATTCGCCGGTGCCGTCATGGTTGGGGTAGAGGCGCTTTTTCTTGCCGCGGGTGTTCTCAAAGCGGCTCATATAGTTGACAAAGTGCGGGAAGATGACGTCCGGATCGTCCAGATCTTCGATCCATTCCGGCTTCCAGATCAGGGAAATGTAGCCGTCGTAGTCAATAGAACCGAGGGCGCGGATCATCTCGTCGATAGGCAGATTGCCTTCGCCGATAATATTGTAGGAACCGGTCTCATCCGAGTCGCGGATATGCACATGGCGCACGTAGGCACCGAGGTTTTTGATGGTAGTATCTGCGTCTTCGCCGCTGTCGTGGCAGGGGTGGTGGATATCCCAGAGGGCGGCAAGACTGTCGCTGGCGAAGTCATCCATCAGAGCACGGAGACGGCCCGTGTCAGAGTAGATACCGGTGGTCTTGATGAGCAGCGTGACCTCCGCTTTCTCTGCCTCAGGCAGGAGCTGAGCAACGCGCTCGCGCACCAGATCCTCATGCTCCTCAAGGGCCACGACCGAGACATAGGGCGTGCGGATGGTGCCCGCAGTCTCAAGCAGCCACTTCACATCTTTGAGGCTTGTTTCCGGGAGGGCAAGATCGATGGAAGTATCAAGGCATGGGATCGCCATGTTCTTTTCGCGAAGCTGCCGAACCGTGGTCGCGGCGCGGTAGCGGTCAAAGGGGCAGGCGCGTTCGATGAGGTCGGCACGTTTGAAAAGGTCATAGAGCTCAATACCGTTCATGCCGCTCTCCTCGGCGGAAACAAGGAGTTCGTCCCAGCTCAAATGCTGCCAGCCGCGGGTGGAAAACGAAAGTTTCATGCCTCACCCTCCTCATATGCAATCTTGTTGAGCGCGTTCACATAGGCCTGGATACTGGAAAACACAATGTCGGTAGAGATGCCGCGGCCAGAGTAAAGACGCCCGTTGGACACCAGGCGCACCACCGTTTCGCCCATGGCCTCGCGGCCCTCCGTGACAGCGCGGATCTGGAAATCGTCCAATTCATAGTGGCGGTTGACCACCTTTTCGAGTGCGAGGAAGGAGGCATCGATGGGCCCGTCGCCCAGGGCTACGCCCTCGAGTATCTCGCCCTCATGGTTGAGCTTGATGTGGGCCATGGCAGAGATATTGCTGCCGCTGTTGATGACGTAGCTTTCCACCGTGTAGCTCTGCGGCACCTGGAGTGCGACGGAGGCGATGATGGCGTCCAGCTCGCGGGCTCCCACCTGCTCCTTGTGTCGCAGCAGGTCCTGCACGGCTTCCCACACGGCCTGGGTGTCCTCCGGGTTGAGGTCATAGCCCAGATCACGGGCAGCGTTGGCAACACTCACCGCGTCGTCGCCCAGAGCGAGGGACAGCTCTTTCGCCGCGTCCTGTACCCCGTCATCAAAGGGCGAGGTCTTGTTGCGCTTGGTTTCCACCATCCAGACGATCTGCCGCACGATACGCTTGAGCTCCACTGTGTGCAGCGGACATGTGACGCCGAAAAGCTCCTCTCTTGCGGCCAGGATGCCGGCCACGTTCTGCAGCGAAGCAGTGTCGCCCACAGCAGCGGTCTTGACCTCGCGGGCGCCTGCTTTTACGGCTGCGACGGCGCAGGCATCCGCCATGGCCATCGTGTTGGCGCAGGCAATGCCGAGGGTCACGTCGCCAAGGGCAGGGATCGTGTCGATCAGATTCCTGAGGAAGGCCGCCAGTTCCTCCGGCAGCAGGGCGCCGGTGGCGTCACAGACGGTAACGGTCTTCGCGCCGGCCGCGACAGCGGTCTCGATGGCCTTCTGTAAAAAGGCTGCGTCGCTGCGGGTGGCATCTTCGGCCAGAAACTCCACGTCTTCAGCCTTGTCGGCACAGGCCCTCACGATCTCTTCGATACATGCGAGCATGGCATCCGGCTTTTTGCGGGACAGATACTCCATCTGCACGGTGCTGACCGGGGCCGTGACCTGCAGCCGCGGGTGCTTTGCGCCCTTAAGGGCCTCCCAGGTCTCGTTCACGCTGTCGGTATTCAGCTCCACGGGCACGGCTACGATGCTGCTCTTCACCGCCGAGGCGATGGATTTCACGCGCAGTGCATCGGCTCTGCCTGAGCGGATGCCCTCGATCTCGATGACCGAAACCGCCAGCTTGTCCAAAAGCTTGGAAATCTCAATCTTGCCCTTAAAGCTCAGGCTATGGTCGGCCTGCCTGGCAAGCTGTTTCATCGTAATGTCGCTGATCCGGATTTTGTCCATTGCATGTACTCTCCTTGCAACATAAAAGATAAACCCCCGAAATCCGATAGGATTTCAGGGGCGAATGCTAACTCGCGGTAC
>JBGUQD010000227.1:0-6898 GCA_045130755.1 Candidatus Limivicinus sp.
AGCAAATAAATCTTTATCAATAAAAGATGGCTGATAATGCTTCAAGTTTCTCCATCACGCTGTTAGATGTAAAAAGATGTTCCGTTATGCTCCGACATATTCAAAGTTGTTCCGTGATGAACAAAAAGGGTCAAAAGGCTTGTTTCGCTTACACTTGCTGAATAGTATCAGGTATGAAAAAGGTTTTCGTTTATGGAACGATAACCGCTAAAAAAACAAGGCTTCCATAACAGAACACGGAACAAAGACAAAAAACCGCAAATCGGGGCATACCAACGACTGAGCCTGGTGCGGGCGAGCGAAGCGAGCGTGGGAGACACAAAGGGTCGCCCACTACGAGTGGGGCTTCTCCAACAAGATGATCGACCTCACCCGTCACATCGACAAGGTCCGCAAGGCCTAAGTCGTACACCAATTGAATCAAAAAATCCCGAAAGATTCGTCTTTCGGGATTTTTTGATTGGAATGCTATATGCAGCGTTCGCGGGATCAGTCCACCGGGCGCAGGACCATTGCCGTTCTCGGCGGCAGACCCAGCTTCAGGGCCGGACTGCTCATGCCGGGGATGAATGCCGAACGCAGCTCATGGCTGATGTTGTCAAAGCCGCCGTAGCAGCCGTCGTCGGTGGTGAAAAGCACCTCGTGATCGCGCCCGACGCTCACGGGGATAACATAGTCCATGTGGCTGCGCACGGGGTCAAAGTTGAAGACGAAGACGAGGCCGCCGCGCTCGAAGGCGATCATGTGATCATTCTGCCTGAGAAGTTTCAGGTGTGCCGTGCCATCGCCCAGGATATCGTATTTGCGGAGGGTCTGGATCATGTCGTGGTCAAAGAGATTGAGCTGGCCGTATTTCAGATAGCCGTTTTCCGGCAGACTCCACTGACGGCGGCAGTACTTGTAATCCCAACCGTTGCCCTCGCGCGGAAAGTCGATCCACTCGGGGTGGCCGAACTCGTTGCCCATGAAGTTGAGGTAGCCGTTGCCGCCGGCAGAGGCGGTGATCAGACGCAGCATTTTGTGCAGAGCCATGGCGCGGTCAATCACGTTGTTGTGGCAGATCTTGTCCATGTCGGTGTACATGTGTGCCTCGGCCAGACGGAACATGATCGTCTGGTCGCCGACCAGGGCCTGGTCATGGCTCTCCACATAGGCGATGGTGGCCGCCATGCGGAAGCTGAGTTCGTGCCAGATGTAATCGAGGTTCCAGTCCTCGTCCCGCTTTTCCTTGATCAGGCGGATCCACATGTCCGGCAGACCCATGGCAAGACGGTAATCAAAGCCGACGCCGCCATCTTCCACCTTGACGGTCATGCCCGGCATGCCGGACATGTCCTCGGCAATGGAGATCCCGTTGGGATTGATCTCATGGATCAGCTCGTTTGCCAGCTGCAGGTAAGTGATGGCTTCGGTGTCGGTGTTCATGGAGAAGTACATGCGGAGGTTTGAAAACGCCGCGCCCAGGCCATGGTCATGGTAAAGCATGCTGGTCACGCCGTCGAAGCGGAAGCCGTCGAAATGATACTCGGTCATCCAGAACTTGAGGTTTGAGAGCAGAAAGTGGATGACGTCGGTCTTGCCGTAATCAAAGCATTTGGTGTCCCAGGCGGGGTGATCGCCCGCTCTGCCGGGGCGGAAGAACTGGGTGTCGGTGCCGTCAAAGCGGTTGATGCCTTCCACGGTGTTCTTCACCGCGTGGGAGTGAACCACGTCCAGCAGCACCGCGATGCCCAGACTGTGAGCTTTGTCCACGAGATATTTCAGATCCTCGGGATAGCCGAAACGGCTCGAGGCGGCGAAGAAGTTCGACACCTGGTAGCCGAAGGAGCCGTAGTAGGGGTGCTCCATGATGGCCATAAGCTGGATCGTGTTGTAGCCGAGGTACTTGACCCGCGGCAGCACATTGTCTGCAAATTCACGGTAGGTGCCGACGCGGTATTCTTCTGTGGCCATACCCACATGGGATTCATAGATGAACAGATGCGGCTCCGGCTTGAAATCCGCGTCCGTCCACTCATAAGGCTCGATGGGGTCCCAGACCTCGCAGATCCACTCAAAGCTCTGCTGATCCTGAATGACGCGCCGGGCGTAGAGCGGGATGTGCCAGGAGACCGTATTACCGTTTTTTACCACGGTCTTGACGCGCATGCCGTCACGGAGCGTCCCCTCCGGCAGCTTCACTTCCCAGTTGCCGCCGGGGAGCCTTTCCATGGGTGTCGCGTCAGCCGACCAGTCGTTGAACTCGCCCGACAGGTACAGCGCGTCTGCGCCGGGGGCCCACTCGCGGTAGATCCAGCCGTCAGCGGCATGGTGAAAACCGTAGTATTCATGGGCGTTTGCAAAATCGCTGAGCTTCCGGCTTTTTGCCAGAAGCCCGTGCATGCGAATATAGTTATCCATGCGAAGATTTATATCCCTTTCAAACGGGCGCAGCGCGGCGTCCCTCTCAAGGATCGGATACATGGCGGTTTCTCCTTTACATTATATCGTTGCCGGTGGAGCCGGTCGAAAATCTTTTTTCATTTTACCAAAAAAACCGCTTGGTGTAAACAGACATTTTGTCACTTCTGTCTGATTCCTATACTGCCTGAAGGAAAGCTGCATTATTTTTCAAAGCGCAGTTTTCTTTTTCCGTGCGCTATGCTACAATAAAAGAGATCTATTTTCCGGGGGGTATGGGAGCTATGGCGAGCGGAAACAGGGGCGGCTACGACCGGGAGCATCGCGGTCTCATCCGGCGCATACGGGCAGCGTTGGGCGGCGCTGTGCTGGCAGTTGTGCTGTTCGGTCTGGTGATGGGCTTTGCACTTGTACGGGATGACGGTATGCGACCCACGTATAAAAGCGGCTCAGTCGTTGCCTATCTGCGTGTTGTGCGTGATTTTCGCCGGGGCGATCCCGTGTGCCTGCGCCTGCCGGACGGGAACACGGCCGTGCGCCGTGTGGTGGCCGTCCAGGGCGACAGTGTGGACATCCGCAGCGGCATTGCCTACATCAACGGCATTGCCGAGCGCGGTACCTACAGCTTTACCCGCACTGACCCCCGCCCCGAGGGTGTGAGCTTTCCGCTCATCCTGCGCCAGGGGGAATACTTCGTCCTGGGCGACGCCCGCGAGGATGCGGTCGACTCCCGCGACTTCGGCATCGTGCGGCGAGAAGATCTGCTGGGAAAAGCGCTCGGATAGGCGCGTAGTGAAAACGACGGTTTTTTTCCTCTCAAACTGATATTAGATATACAAAATTCGGCTACAATGTCAATTGATAGATAAGCAAAATCGTGTTAATATTTTGACGATCATAAGAAAGGGAGTTGATTGAATTTGAGCAGAGAATACCCTGTCATTGATACCATTGAAGCGCTGGAAGAAGAGATCGCGCGCGTAAAAGCCGCGCAGGCGATTTATTCTTCTTACACCCAGGAGCAGGTGGACGCGATCTTCCTCGCCGCCGCCACCGCCGCCAACAAGGCCCGCATCCCGCTTGCCAAGGCCGCTGTCGCTGAGACCGGCATGGGCATCGTGGAGGACAAGGTCATAAAGAACCACTTTGCCTCCGAGTATATCTACAACGCCTACCGCAATACAAAGACCTGCGGTGTGATCGAAGAGGACAAGGCCTACGGCATGAAGAAGATCGCCGAGCCTCTTGGCCTTATCTGCGCCATCATCCCGACGACGAACCCCACTTCCACCGCTATCTTCAAGACGCTGCTGGCACTCAAGACCCGCAACGGCATCATCATCAGCCCCCACCACCGCGCCAAGAGCAGCACCGTCGAAGCCGCAAAGGTCGTACTCGAAGCTGCTGTTGCGGCCGGCGCGCCCGCGGATATCATCGGCTGGATCAGCGCTCCGTCACGTGAGATGACGAGACTTCTGATGAAGGAGTCGGACATCATCCTT
Organism: Candidatus Limivicinus sp.; assembly: GCA_045130755.1. Taxonomy (GTDB): domain Bacteria; phylum Bacillota; class Clostridia; order Oscillospirales; family Oscillospiraceae; genus Limivicinus. Next base: position 3,903 of record JBGUQD010000227.1, read on the forward strand.
GCCACCGGCGGCCCCAGCATGGTCAACGCTGCCTACTCCTCCGGCACCCCGGCTCTCGGCGTCGGCGCGGGCAATACCCCCGCCATCATCGACGACACGGCTGATATCCTCCTGGCGGTCAATTCTGTCATCCACTCCAAGACCTTTGACAACGGCATGATCTGCGCCTCCGAGCAGTCGGTCATCGTCCTGGACAAGGTGTACGAGCAGGTACGGCATGAGTTTGCCGCGCGCGGCTGCTACTTCCTCTACGGCGAGGAGCTCGACAAGGTACGCAAGACCGTCATCATCAACGGCTCCGTAAACGCCGGCATCGTCGGCCAGCCCGCCGCGAAGATCGCTTCTCTCGCCGGGGTCGAGGTTCCCGAGGGCACCAAGATCCTGATCGGCGAGGTGGAGTCCACCGACAAGAGCGAGGAGTTTGCCCACGAAAAGCTCTCCCCGGTGCTCGCCATGTACCACGCCAAGGACTTTGACGACGCCGTCGAAAAGGCGGACGCCCTCGTCAAGGGCGGCGGCCTGGGCCATACCTCCTCCATCTACCTCAACACCGCCACCGAGCAGGCAAAGCTTGAAAAATTCCAGGCCCGCATGAAGACCTGCCGCATCGTGGTCAACACGCCGTCCTCTCACGGCGGCATCGGCGACCTGTACAACTTCGCTCTCACCCCGTCGCTGACACTGGGCTGCGGCTCCTGGGGCGGCAACTCGGTTTCCGAGAACGTGGGCGTCAAGCATCTGCTGAACATCAAGACTGTGGTGGAAAGAAGGGAAAACATGCTCTGGTTCCGTGCGCCGGAAAAAATCTATATCAAGAAGGGCTGCCTGCCCGTTGCGCTCAACGAGCTGGGTGAGATGGGCAAGAAGCGCGCCTTCGTTGTCACTGGCCCCCACCTGCACAAGACCGGCGCGGCCGATCCCATCTTCAAGAAGCTCGAGGAACTCGGCATTGAGCACACCTGCTTCTTTGACGTGCCGAACGACCCGACTCTCGCCTGCGCGAGAGAGGGCGCCAAGCGCATGGAGACCTTCAAGCCTGACGTGATTATCGCGCTCGGCGGCGGCTCTCCCATGGACGCGGCCAAGATTATGTGGGTCCTCTACGAGCACCCTGAGGCCGACTTTGCCGATATGGCCATGCGCTTCTCCGATATCCGCAAGCGTATCTACAAGTTCCCCAAGATGGGCGAGAAGGCCTACTTCATCTGCATCCCCACCTCTGCCGGCACCGGCAGCGAGGCGACCCCCTTCGCTGTCATCACCGACGAGAAGTCGGGCATCAAGTACCCGCTTGCCGACTACGAGCTCATGCCCAACATGGCGATCGTGGACGTGGACTACCACATGACCGCCCCCAAGGGTCTGACCGCCTCCTCCGGCATTGACGCGGTGTCCCACGCCCTCGAGGCCATCGCCTCCGTCATGGCCACCGACTACACCGACGGCCTTGCCCTGCAGGCGCTCAAGAACCTCTTCACCTGGCTGCCTGTTGCCTATGAAGACGGCAATAACGTCCAGGCCCGCGAGAAGGTCGCCAATGCCGCCACCATGGCCGGCATGGCCTTCGCCAATGCCTTCCTCGGCGTGATGCACTCCATGGCTCACAAGCTGGGAGCCTTCCACCATGTAGCTCACGGCCTTGCCAACGCCCTCATGATGGATGAAGTCCTGCGCTTCAACGCCTCCGAGGCCCCCACCAAAATGGGTACTTTCCCCCAGTATGATCACCCGCATACCCTCGCCCGCTATGCCATGGTGGCCGACTATATCGGCTGCGGCGGCAATACCGATGAGGAGAAGTTTGCAGCCCTGATCGCGAAGATCGACGAGCTCAAGGCGGCCATTGGCATCAAGCCCACCATCCGCGACTATGTGCCCGACGAGCAGGCCTTCCTTGACAAGCTTGATGAGATGGTGGAGCAGGCATTCGACGATCAGTGCACCGGCGCCAATCCCCGCTACCCGCTCATGAGCGAGATCAAGCAGATGTATCTCAATGCCTACTACGGCAAAAAGTTTGTAGAGACTGCCAAGCCCGATGCCAAACAGCTGGAAGGGAGAGAATGAGCATGAATTTTGACAACATCGTCGCCGAACGCAAAAACAAAACCATCTATCGCGATGGGGATAAATGCGTCAAAGTCTTCAACAGCAGCTTTGCGAAAGCCGACATCCTCAATGAGGCCCTCAACCAGGCCCGTGTCGAGGACTGCGGCCTGAACGTGCCGAAGATCCTTGAAGTCACTACTGTCGACGGCAAATGGGCCATCATCTCCGAGTTTATCGAGGGTGAGACCCTGTCCCACCTCATGCGTGACAATCCGGCCGACACGGAAAAGTATCTTGAGATGATGGTGGACACCCAGCTTCTGATCCACACCAAGAAGTGCCCGCTTCTGTCGAGACTCAAGGACAAGATGAACCGCAAAATCCTCATGGCCGATCTCGACCCCGTGACCCGCTACGAGCTGCTGATCCGCCTCGAGGGTCTGCCCAACCACGACAAGCTCTGCCACGGTGATCTCTGCCCCTCCAACATTATCCTCACACCGGAGGGTAAGCTCTACGTCATCGACTGGGCCCACGCCACCCAGGGCAACGCCTCTGCGGACGCTGCGCGCAGCTTCCTGACCTTCCACCTGCGCGGCGAGGCCGACCTGGCCGAGCGCTACCTCGACATGTTCTGCGAGGGCAGCAACATCGAGAAGAGTTACGTCCAGAAGTGGATGCCCATCGTGGCCGCCTCCCAGTCCGTCAAGGGCAAGTTGGAGGAGCGGGACTTCCTCCTGCGCTGGGCGAACGTAGTGGACTACGAATAAGCAATACAATATAACGATATAACGCACAGAGCCCGACGGATTTCCGTCGGGCTCTGTGCGACTGTCAAAAACCACGCGACAATGTACGAAAATAGAGCCGCAGGGGAGCTCGAGGGGGCAAGGCCCACCTCGAATACAATAAACCGCCGTCTGAAAAGGCTTGAATTTCAAGGCTTT
>JBGUQD010000228.1:0-4053 GCA_045130755.1 Candidatus Limivicinus sp.
TCATAGGCACGGCTCTCGGCAATGCCGACGGTGCGCAGCATCTCCTTGGCCTTTTCAAAGGCCTCCTTTTTGGAAACATGCTGGTGCAGCTCAATGCTCTCACCGATCTGATCCCCGACGGTCATTACCGGGTTGAGGGCGGTCATGGGATCCTGGAAAATCATGGCAACCTCGTTGCCGCGCATCTTTTCCAGTTCAGCGGCGCTCATTTTCAGCACGTCCTGGCCATCCAGGTAGATTTCACCGCTCTTGATTTTGCCGGGAGGATTGGGAACCAGATTCAAAATGGCGCGTGCCGTAGTGGTTTTGCCGGCGCCTGTCTCTCCCACGAGACCCAGCGTGCGGCGTTTGCCCACCTGAATGTCAATCCCGTTTACCGCATGGACGTCGGCGTCCTCCGTCTCATAGTGGACGACGAGATCCCGGATATCCAGTACCAGATCGTTTTTCTCCATTTCTCGTCTCCTCCTTTACTTTTTCAGCTTCGGGTCAAGCGCATCACGCAGACCGTCGCCCAGCAGATTCAGGGCAAGCACCGTGAGCATGACGGCCAGGCCCGGGATCACGCACATGTAGCTGGCATCACGGATGTGGCTGCGCCCGGCGGACAGCAGCGCGCCCCATTCGGGGGAGGGAGCGGGGATGCCGATGCCCAGAAAGCTCAGGGAGGAGGCGGAGATGATCGTGGAACCGATCAGCAGCGTCACCTGTACAATGATCGGGGAGAGGCAGTTCGGCAGAATGTGCTTGAGGATGATTTTCCAGGTGGGCAGGCCCATGGCATAGGAGGACTCCACATATTCCTGGTCGCGGATGGTCATGACCTGGGCGCGCACGATTCGGCCGAAGGAGCTTGCGCAGGAGAAGGCCAGGGCGATAATGAGATTGAAGGTGCTGGTGCCGAGGACGGAGACGATGACAACGGCGGTCATGATGTTGGGTATGGAATAGAAAATGTCGATGGCGCGCATGAGAATCGAGTCGATGATGCCACCGTAGAAGCCCGCGAGCGAGCCGGTGACAAGACCGACGCAAAGGCCCAGAAGCACCGCGCCCACGCCGATTGCCAGCGAGTAGCGGGCGCCGTAGATGACGCGCGCAAAGAGGTCACGCCCCACTTCGTCGGTGCCGAAGGGGTGTGCGGCGCAGGGATGCATGAGACGCTCGGAAATGTTCTGACCGATGACGTCGGTCTCGTAATCAAAGATGACAGGGGAGAGCGCGGCAGCCAGCACCAGTACGGTCAAAAAAATCATGCCGATGACGGCGCCCTTGTTCTGCAGCAGGCGGTGCCAGATTTCCTGCGCGCGGGTACGGCGCTTGACTTGTTTTTTCTTCATGGCACTCACCTCTTTTTGCTGTACTGCGCTTTGATGCGCGGGTCAAAGAAAGCGTAGATCAGGTCAACGATCAGATTGATAATACACATCAGCACCGAACACATGATGATCGAGCCCGTCACCATGGGCGTGTCGCGCTTACTGATGGAGTCGTAGACCAGGCGGCCGATGCCCGGCCAGGAGAACACGGTTTCCGCCAGGACGGAGCCGGTGATGACCAGGGACATCTGCAGGCCGATGGCCGTGATGATGGGAATGAGGGCGTTTTTCAGGCCGTGGCGGAAGATCACGCGTTTTTCCGAGCAGCCCTTGGCGCGCGCGGTGGTCATGTAATCCTGGCGGATCACATCCAGCATAGACGAGCGCGTGGTGCGCGTGATGAGCGCCGCCAGGCCGAAGCCCACCGTCAGGGCCGGCAGGATCAGACTCGCGAAACCGTTTTTACCGCCGGACGGCAGCCAGTGGAGCTTCAGGGAAAAGAGAATGATCAGCATCAGGCCCAGCCAGAAGTTCGGCATGGAGGTGCCGAAAAGGGCAAAGACCATGCCGGCCGTGTCCTTCCAAGTGTTCTGATGGATGGCGGTGTATATGCCCAGGGGCAGGGAGACGATGATGGCGATCAGTACCGCGGCGCCGCCCAGCATCAGGGTGTTGGGCAGCTTCTCCATAAAGGTGCGGAACACGTCCTTGTTTGTGACGTAGGATTTGCCCATGTCGCCGGTCAACATGCCCTTCATGTAGTTGCCGTAGCGCACGAGGAAGGGATCGTTCAGACCCATCTCCTCGCGGATCGCCTCGACCTCGGCCTCGGTGGCACGGTCGCCGGCGATCTGGCGGGCGGGGTCGCCGCCGGTCAGGCTCATGGCCCAGAAGATCAGGAAGGATGTGACCAGAATGACCGGCAACAGCATCAGCAGGCGCTTCCCAATATATTTTAGCAAGAATATCCACCTCCGGAAAAGAGATAAAGAAAAGCGGTGCCGCGACGAGAAAAATCGCGCAGCGACACCGCTGTGTCTATGCGTTTTTTACGATAGCAGGGCTTACTGCTCGGGGCTTACTTGGCGATGTAGGCGTGGCTCCAGTTATGGTTGCCGCCGCCGTAGAAGTACTGACCCTGCAGATCCTTGTTGAAGGCAATGACGAGGTTTGCAATGTAGAGGGGAACCTGCGGGCAGGCATTGACCAGGTACTCCTGCAGCTCGATGCCGGCAGCCATGCGCGCATCCTGATCCTTCTCGGTGGCGACCTTGTCGATCAGTTCGTCGGCGTGAGGATCGGAGTAGTGGTGGTAGTTGGAGGTGGAGCCGGTGTAGTACAGGTCACGGTAGACGAAGTCAACCTTGGAGTCCTCATTCCAGCGCCAGAGGTACAGCTCCTGATCGCCGTTGACGCAGGTCTCCTTCAGGGTCGCATCCTCCATCGGGTTGAGAGTAACGGTGATGCCGATCTTGGAGAGGTTGTCCTGGATGACGGTGGCGATGTTGGCATAGGCACCGCTGGTGGAGTAGGTCAGGGTGGTGCTGATGCCGCCGTCGGGATAGCCGGCCTCAGCCATGAGCGCCTTGGCGCGGTCAAGGTCGTAGTTGAAGCCTTCCATATCATCATAGAAGCCCCACAGACCGCGGTTGAGGATGGTCTTCTGGAGAGTGCCCTTGCCGTCAACGGCGACGGTCAGCACGTCGTCACGGTTGATGGCGCATGCGACAGCCTGGCGCAGCTTTTCGTTATCCCAGGGAGCCTTCTGGGTATTGAAGGCAAAGTAGAACAGGCGGGTACCGGTCTGCTCGTAGACGGTGACGTTTTTATCCTCTTCGAGGTACTGCAGCTCGTTCATCGGAGGATCGATGCAGACGTCGATCTCACCGTTCTGCAGCGCGATGACGCGGGAGGAAGCCTCCAGGTAGGGGCGGAACTCAATGGCATCGGAGACGCCGGGGGCATAGATGTCGCCCGCAGGCAGGTTGTTGCCCCAGTAATCTTCGACCTTCTCCAGGCGGCAGACAACGCCCTCTTCCCACTCGACGAACTTGTAGGGGCCGGTGCCGATGAACCAGGGCTCATCCATGCCGCTCTCCCAGGCCTTCTTGGACTGGATGGACAGAGGAACGGAAGCCAGAGAGTAAATGAACTCGTTGTTGTAGGTTTCAATCTCGATTTCCACGGTGTGCTCGTCCACGACGGAGCAGGAGACAAAGCCCGCCAGGTTGCCGGCAACCTTGGAACCCTCGCCCACAGCCATGTCCAGGGTGTACTTCACGTCATCAGCGGTCATCGGGGTCTTCTCACCGTCGTTGAAGTAGACATCGTCGCGCAGGTGCATGATGATGTGGGTGTCGTCGGTGAACTCCCAGTCGGTGGCAAGGCCCGGATCAAAGCGGGTGGCCGCATTGGGATCGTTGTTGAAGAAAAGCAGGGTCTGGTGGGTGTTCTTCAGAATGATGTTGTTGGTGGCATCCTGCTGCTTCTGCAGGTTCAGATTGTTGATGTCAGCGGCGGTGCCGATGACGAGGGTATCCTTATGGGCGGGGACGGCATCCTCTGCATAGGCCGCGGAGCCGATGGACATGACGCTCAGTACCATGACGAGGCACAGGAGCATAGCGAGTACACGTTTGTTCATAATATCCTCGTATTATAAAAGAGTAGTATTTATATCCCCCTCTCCAGGGGTGTGCTACACTGTAAAGGATGCTGTGGATTGGTATATAAA
>JBGUQD010000229.1:0-10561 GCA_045130755.1 Candidatus Limivicinus sp.
CTCGGCGGGGGGGGCTTCCGGGCGGGGGCCCGGCGCGCCGGGCGGTTTCCCGCGGCGCACAGCAAGTTTCGCTCTTTTCGGCCCGGAAGTCGTTAACCACCAGATAACTCAACGATAACCGTCGGATAACTTCTTTCGACCCAAAGCACAAAAACCGGGCGACGAGCTTGTGCTTTTCGGCTGCCCGGCGCGGCCCGGCGGAAAACTTCCTATACAGGCGCGTAAGCGCCCCACTTTTCCGCTTTGCTCTGCGAAAGCGGTGTGGCGGGCTTTCGCGCTTTGCTCTGGGAAAGTCGCCGGGCGCGGGCTTTCGCGCTTTGCTCTGGCGAAGCCCGGCGGGCCACACTTTCGCGCTTTGCTCTGGCGAAGTCCACCGGGCGGCAGGACTTTCGGACTTTGCTCTGGCGAAGTCCGCTGTGCGGGTGGACTTTCAGACTTTGCTCTGGAAAAGTCCGTCGGGCAGGTGGACTTTCGGACTTTGCTCTGGCGAAGTCCGTCGGCGCGGTGGACTTTCGGACTTTGCTCTGGCGAAGTCCAAGCCCGGCGGTCGGCTTTTGCGCTTTGCTCTGGGAAAGTGCGTCGTTTGTGATAAGGGCTTACGTCGTTTTCGATAGGCAGGGGGGATGTGAATCTCTGGGGCCACACGCTGGAGACCGCGCCCCCCTCTCGCGTGAATTTCCGACAATTTCGGGGGTGGGGGTATCAGGAACGGGGAATAGATAACTGGAAAGATATAGACTTGTAAATGCATGTATGCTATACTTTAATAAAGGGGGCTACAGCATGAGCAAGTTGGTTTATTTCGATGAATATATACCTTTTACCTTAATCACTGATGCTGATGGAACACAACACGAGCATCCTCTTGATTTGGATGATCTATTCAAACAATTGAGCGAAGAACCTCAAAAGAGAGGCTTAAAGGAATTGTTTGGTGAAAAGTATCGTTTACATGTGTGTAAGTATCACGAAAATGATGCATTGTGGGAAATACAAGTCTTGCATCTCAGGGATTCAATCCTTCCTGGAATAGCTGATGAAGAAAGAGAGTTTGAATTATTGACGCTTCCCGACGGAAAGTATCCAGCCGAGTCTTGTACAATGATTTACATACCTCAAAGTACAACTATATTCTTCCAAAGGAATTCTCTCTGTATGTCAACCAAGAGACTGGGATATTATCTGCAAAGCATGTTGCCCGAGGGTACTAAGATGGTACTTAAGCCAGTAATATCGGGTAATAAAATCGATATGATTAATAACTACGCATCATACAAGAAGCTGGTGTTATTAGCTACAGTAGGAAGGGAAGATGAAGAGCCTACTTCAAGATTAGGGCGTTTGCTGTATGCGTATAAGGGATATGGAGCACCGTATGTTCAGATCGAAATAAGTACAGGGAGGAAACGAAACAGTCGGTTGAAAGCCGCAGAGATCTCTGAGTTGGTTCGTGAAGCATACGCAGATAATGATGTGGAGAAGTTAAGAGTCAACATGGCAAAAGATGCACATTCTGAATTTGGATGGGTTGATTTAATGGAAGACCGAGATGGAATAACTGTAAAAATGGAGTACTCAAAAGATGATCCTATTTCGCATGATCGACTTTTTGAGGCATGCATTGAGAAGTATAGGGCACTATCCTAAAGGAGATGTTTATAATGAAGGCAAATAGATGCCTCAGAATAATAGCTCCCCTAATAGGGATAAGTATTGCGGGTATTATCATTTCATGGAAATGCGTGCCTGCCACAATGGTTATGCCACGAATTGATTTTGTCTTGAGTGCATTGATAACCTGCGCATCAACATTTACCGGGTTTATCCTTACAGTTGTATCTGTATTGCTTGGCTTCTCCAAAACTAATCTTGTACAGTATCTAAATAAACATGGAGGGACAAAAGAACTGGTCATGCGGTATACAATAACTATTGTTCTTGGTATACTGCTAATTCTATTGTGTGTATTTCTTGGCAGTATAGTGCCAGACAACCATGCTATTGGGAAATGGTGGTTTTCTTTCACAGCTATAATGACTGTTTTATACGGATATAGTTTAATCGGTTCGGGGTACTACCTACTTAATACAATTGCCCTAGCCGTTACAACAGTCACGAAAGTAGAAGACGAACCAGTTAAACCGAATGGCAAATACAGAATATAGCGAATTCACATTACAGTAGCACCCAGCAAGGGTGCTTTTTTATTGGAGGTTTATATGGAAAATGGAATGTTTGGCAAAATAACAGTACAAAGACTCGCGATTGACTGGCTGAAGCCCGCGAAGTACAACCCCAGGAAAGACCTGAAGCCCGGCGATCCGGCGTATGAGAAGATCAAGCGCAGCCTGCACGACTTCGGGTACGTCGATCCTATCGTGTGGAACGAGGTCACCGGCAACATCGTCGGCGGGCACCAGCGTTACAAAGTGCTCAAAGCAGAGGGCGCGACCGAAGTGGACTGTGTTGTGGTTCACATCGAAGATCCGCAGGATGAAAAAGCCCTGAACATCGCGCTCAACAAGGCCACTGGCGACTGGGAGCCCGTGGCGCTGGCTGAACTGCTTCAGGACCTTCAGCTGTCGGGATATGATCTCGGCGCGACCGGCTTTGACGCTGCCGAGGTGGATGATCTGTTCTCAAAGGTGCATGACAAGGATGTGCATGATGACGACTGCGACATCGACCCGGATGAGTTGTCTGTATATGTGCAGCCGGGTGATATCTGGACGCTGGGCAGGCATCGGATGATGTGCGGCGACAGCACGGATGAGAATGCCGTGACCACGCTCATGGATGGCGTGAAGGCGAATCTGGTCGTGACCGACCCGCCCTACAACGTCTCGTATGAATCCGCTGACGGCAAGAAGATCCAGAATGACAGCATGGCAGACGAGCAGTTCTTCAGCTTCCTGCTGTCGGCGTTCAGGAACATGGCGGCGCACATGGCGGAAGGCGGCAGCGCCTACATTTTCCACGCCGATACAGAGGGGCTGAACTTCCGCAGGGCATTCAAAGAGGCCGGCTTCCACATCAGCGGCGTGTGCATATGGGTGAAGAACAGCCTGGTGCTGGGACGCTCACCCTACCAGTGGCAGCACGAGCCAGTCTTATATGGCTGGCTTCCCAACGGAAAGCATAAGTGGTTTGCCGACCGGAAGCAGAGCACCATCTGGAACTTCGACAAGCCCAAGAAAAGCGCCGATCATCCGACGATGAAGCCGATCCCGCTGCTGGCCTATCCCATAAAGAACAGCAGTGCCCCGAACGCGGTGGTTATGGATCTGTTCGGCGGCAGCGGCAGCACGCTCATGGCATGTGAGCAGACTGACCGCATCTGCCGGACGATGGAGCTCGATCCCAAGTACGCTACGGTCATCGTGGAGCGGTTTCACCTGGAATACCCGGATCAGAGGATCATGGTACTTCGGGATGGACAGGAATTGAGCTATGAAGAGGTGACCGGTGAAGATGAGTGTTGAACAGGAAATCATGAGCGCTGTTGTACGCGTGGATATGTTTCTTGTGAGCGCATGGAAGGTGATGCTGGTGGCGCTGATGCTGTTCGGCATCATGCTGCTGATCATTTTGCGCTGGAAATGATGATTGAGATGAAATCGTCGCCGGACTGGAGGTGATGACTATGGCGACCAGGGGAAGAAAGCCCCTCCCCACCGCGCTGAAAGCGCTGGAGGGTGACCGAGGCAAGGGAAGACGTCCGCTGAACACAAATGAACCGACTCCGCCGCAGGAAAACATCAAGTGCCCGGACTGGCTGATGCCGGATGCCAAGAAGGAATGGAAGCGCCTGGCTCCCTCCCTCGTGGCGATGGGTGTGCTGACGGATCATGACATAGAAGCCTTTGCCGGGTACTGCCAGGCTTATGCCCGGTGGCGGGAAGCAGAGGAATTCCTCTCCCAGCACGGCACCATCTTTAAGACGCCCAGCGGATATGTGCAGCAGGTCCCGCAGGTTTCTATCGCCATGCAGAACCTGAAGATCATGCAGTCCTTCTGCGCGGAGTTCGGTCTAACGCCGTCCAGCCGGGCAAGGCTGTATGCAAATACCGGCGAAAAGACCGACACAGACGACCCGATGGAAGCGGTGTTTAGAGGGGGCTGGCAGGATGTTCAGTGAAGAAAAGGCCCGTCGGGTGACGCAGTTCATTGAGTGTCTGCGCCACACCAAGGGCGAGTTCCACGGGAAGCCCTTCAAGCTGCTCCCCTGGCAGGACAGGATCATCCGGGACGTGTTCGGCACGGTACGGGATGATGATCCCACCATGCGCCAGTACAACACGGCGTACATCGAAATCCCCAAGAAGAACGGAAAGAGCGAGCTCGGCGCGGCTATCGCGCTGAACATGCTCTGTAACGACGATGAATGGCGGGCCGAGGTCTACTCCTGCGCCAGCGACCGCCAGCAGGCCGCGATTGTTTTCGACGTAGCTGTCGACATGGTGAAACAGTCTCCGGCGCTGTCCCGGCGCATCAAGATCATTCCATCGACCAAGCGTATGGTATTCCAGCCAACCGGCAGCATCTACCAGGTGCTGTCCTCGGAGGTGGCCACTAAGCACGGTCTGAACGTCAGCGCTTGCATCTTCGACGAGCTGCATACTCAGCCGACTCGCGCTCTCTACGACGTCATGACGCAGGGCTCCGGCGATGCTCGAAAGCAGCCGCTGTGGTTCCTACTCACGACGGCGGGCACCGACAGGAACAGCATCTGCTGGGAGGTGCATCAGAAGGCGCTGGACATCATCGAGGGTAGAAAGGACGATCCTCGGTTCTATCCCGTGCTGTTCGGCCTGCCGGACGATGCCGACTGGACGGATGAACAGAATTGGTACAGGGCCAATCCGTCTCTGGATCAGACGATCACCATCGACAAGGTGCGGGACGCCTTTCGCAAGGCCCAGGAGACGCCCGCCGATGAGAACATGTTCCGGCAGTTGCGTCTGAATCAGTGGGTCAAGCAGTCCGTCCGCTGGATGCCGATGGACAGGTGGGACGAGTGCAGCGGCATGGTCGATGCCTATGAGCTTGAAGGCCGTGCTTGTTACGCCGGGCTTGACCTTTCGAGCACCAGCGATCTGACCGCAATGGTGCTGGTATTCCCGCCGAGGGATGATGACGAGCAGTACATCGTGCTGCCGTTCTTCTGGCTTCCGGAGGATACGCTGCAGCTGCGCGTCCGGCGGGATCATGTGATGTACGACAAGTGGGAGCGTCAGGGCTTCATTATGACCACCGAAGGGAACGTCGTCCACTACGGCTTCATCGAGCAGTTCATCCTGAAGCTGGGTGAGCGGTTCAACATCCGGGAGATCGCCTACGACCGGTGGAACGCCACCATGATGGTGCAGACGCTGGAGGATGACGGCTTCACGATGGTGCCCTTCGGTCAGGGCTTCCGGGACATGTCCCCGCCGACGAAGGAGCTCATGCGCCTTGTGCTGGAGCGCAAACTGAACCACGGTGGGCACCCGGTGCTACGGTGGAACATGGACAACGCCTTCGTGCGCACCGATCCGGCGGGCAACCTGAAGATCGACAAGGAAAAGAGCACCGAGAAGGTGGACGGCGCGGTGGCGCTGGTTATGGCACTGGATCGGGCGTTGAAGAATCAAAACAGCGGCTCTGTCTATGATGAGAGGGGCCTGCTTGTATTGTGAGGAGACAATTCCTATGAGTAAGTACTATACCAAGAAACAGCGCAGGAGAGATGACAAGATCATCCTGTTCATCTATGGACTGATCATTGTGGCCTTCCTGAGCGTGATTTTCAGCGCATGGTGGGCTGTGTTCAGGACGACCCGATACTACAGTGTGCCATACCCTGTCAATGCCCCAGCGTTCTCTGAATGCTGATCTAATCGAGGTGGGTTGTATGCCGATGAAACCGAGACGGCCCTGCCGCTTCCCCGGATGTGTGGAGTTCTGCGAACAGGGCCAGGTATATTGCAAACAGCACATGGGTTGGAGCACAGATCGGCTGCGCGGCGGTGCTGCCTACCGTGGCTATGATCGGAAGTGGCGTGAAGCGCGGCTTGAATACCTGCGCAGACATCCTCTGTGCGTTCAGTGCCGGAAGGAAGGCAGACTTACCCCGGCGACGGTAGTGGATCACATCATCCCCCACAGAGGCGACCAATATCTGTTCTGGGATCAGGAAAACTGGCAGGCGCTCTGCAAGGACTGCCATGACCGTAAGACAGGCCGGGGTCTTTAATCCCCTCGATCTCGAGGGGGGGATTATTTCAGGGATGAATCACAGGAAAGGAAACGACGAACATGAAGAATCCATTCACTGCTCTTTTTCGGGCTCGGGACAAGCCCGGAAAGCAACAGTCTGCGCAAAACGCCGTCAGTGCCGCAACGACCTTCTCCTTTGGTGGCAGCAGCGCGGGCAAATCAGTAACGCCGAGGAATGCCATACAGGTATCCGTGGTGTACGCTTGCGTTCGCGTCATCGCAGAAACCATCGCCAGCTTGCCCTTCGCCGTCTTTGAAGCAAATGAGACCGCCAGCAGAAAGGCTCCTGAGCATCCGTTGTATCGTATCATCCACGATGAGCCGAACAGCGAGATGACTTCCTTCGTATGGCGCGAGGCGATGCTCACACACCTGCTGCTGTGGGGCAACTCTTACAGCCAGATCATACGCAGTGGACGCGGGAAGATCATCGGGCTGTATCCGTTGTTGCCGGACCACGTGGAGGTGGACCGGGACGACAGGACCGGAAAGCTGACGTATACCTACTCCACCACCAGGGGTGAAACGGTGAGGCTGCGCCCGGAAGATGTACTGCACATCCCCGGCCTCGGCTTTGACGGCATCATGGGCTACAGTCCGATTGCCATCGAGAAGAATGCCATCGGCCTTGGGATCGCCGCGGAGGAGTACGGCAGCAAGTTCTTCTCCAATGGTGCGACGCCCAGCGGTATTCTGTCACACCCGAACACGGTGAAAAACCCGAAGGCGCTGCGGGAGGCATGGATGGAAGCCTATGGCGGTTCTTCCAACGCCAACCGCGTTGCTATCCTTGAAGAAGGCATGACGTTCACCCGGATCTCCATGCCGAACAATGAAGCCCAGTTTCTGGAAACGAGAAAGTTCCAGGTATCAGAGATCTGTCGCATCTACCGCGTGCCACCGCACATGATTGGCGACCTGGACCGTGCGACCTTCTCGAACATAGAGAATCAGTCCATATCCTTTGCCGTTCATACTATCCGGCCCTGGCTGGTGAGAATCGAACAGGCCATGAATCGCGCCCTCTTTTCTGAAAAGGAAAAGGGCATTTTCTATGTCCAGTTCAACCTGGATGGCCTGATGCGCGGCGACTATAAATCCCGCATGGAGGGCTATGCCATTGGCCGCCAGAACGGATGGCTGAATGCGAACGACATCCGGGCGCTGGAGAACATGAACCCCATCCCGGATGAACAAGGCGGGAATGTGTATCTGGTGAACGGCAACATGATTCCGATTCATGTGGCAGCGCAGGCGAAGTCAGCGCCGGAAGCACAGCAGAAACAGGAGGACGATGAGAGTGGAAACAGAGCTGCTGAATCAGATAACACGTCTGGTGATCTCGCTGGTGGTGGTTCTGCAGATCACGCCTTGGGTGCTGCTTCTGCTGGGCATCTTCATCATGCGGCATCTGGACAGGCACAACCAGACCCATGCGCCGAGTATAACGGCCAGAACGACAGAACGGAGGTGATGCCCGATGAGGGAGATCAATCTGAACGGCTACATTGACGATGAAGTGTGGTTCGGCGATGAGATCACGCCGGAAAGCCTGCACGAAATATTGTATGATCCGGGAGCGGATCAGTCGGAAGACGTGCATATCCGTCTGAATTCCTATGGCGGCAGCTGCAATGCCGCCGTTCGTATGCACGACGATCTGGTGGCCTATCCGGGAAGAGTCAACATTACCATCAGCGGCACGGCGGCTTCGGCTGCGACGGTACTGGCGATGGCCGCAGACCTTCTGGAGATGACACCCGGATCGCTCTTCATGATCCATGATCCCATCGTCGCGGCCATTGGCAACGAGGCAGACCTTACGGATGCCATCAAACTGCTGAGGGCGTGCAAGGACAGCATCATCAACGTGTATGAGAAGCGCACGATGGCAGGGCGCGATCAGATTGCGGAGATGATGCGGGATACCACATGGATGGACGCGGAAGCTGCTCTGGCCTACGGGTTTATAGACCGCGTTGCAACGCCGAACCCCGCCAGCACTGTCATCAACTGCGCCGTTGCCCGAGACGTTGCCGAGAAAAAGGTGCAACTGTGGATCGACCGGCACAAAGCATTGTCCAATGCCTATCGGAAGAAGGATCAGACCAAGACCGTCATTCCTAAGGAGAACAACGCAGATGAGCAACCGGAACAGCAGCCCGTTCAGGTGGTCGCGGATGAAGGAGCGCAGACCGCCGAGGCAGAGAATGCCGCGCCTGCCCAGGAAGCGGCAGAGCCCGAGTATTCCGACAGACCAGCTGATGCTGGCGAAACTACAGCGCCGGGAAACAGCCCCGGCGCGGACCATCCCGACGAGCCGGAATCCGGCACACCCATTGGCCAGCTCCGCAAGAGGCTGGCTTTGATTATGCCCAGCGAGGCAAAAAACAGGAGGTAATCGTATGAGTAAGATTTTGGAAATGCGTCAGAAGCGTGCCGATCTGTGGGACAAGGCCAAGGCTTTCCTGGACGAGCACGAGGGTGAGAACGGCGTGATGAGCGCCGAGGACACCGCCGAGTACGAGCGCATGGAACAGGAAGTCTCGGACATGGGCCATGCCATCGAGCGCATGGAACGCGCTGAGCAGCTGGACAGGGAAATGAACGAGGCGGCCAACCCCGTGCTGGTCGGTCAGCCCGAGCGTTCCGCGCCTGCCGCCGACAACAAGCGCGGCACCGCGTCCGACGCCTACAAGAAGGCGTTCTGGAACTCCATCCGTGGCCGCATGAACTACGATGTGCGCAATGCGCTGCAGGTTGGTGAGCTGACCGAGGGCGGCTATACCGTTCCCGACGAGTTCGAGAACCAGCTGATCGAAGCGCTGCAGGAGGAGAACATCATGCGCGGACTCGTCCACGTCATCAGCACCTCCTCCGGCGACCACAAAATTCCGCTGGTGACCAACTATGGCAGCGCGAGCTGGATCGAGGAAGAGGCGCAGATCCCCGAGAGCGACGTGGCGTTCAACCAGATCACCCTGGGCGCTCACAAGCTGGCGACGGCCATTCGCATCTCCCAGGAGTTGCTGAACGACTCTGCGTTCGACCTGGCGAGCTTCATCGCTCACGAATTCCAGCGCCGCGCCGGTGCCGCTGAGGAGGAAGCGATCCTCTCCGGCGATGGCTCCCACAAGCCCATCGGCCTGTTGCACGCCACACTCGGCGCTCAGGTCGGTGTGACCACCGCGTCCACGACCGCCATCACCGCCGATGAGCTGATCGACCTGCAGCACAGTCTGAAGTCCGGATACCGGCGCAAGGCCGCGTTCATCATGAACGACGCCTGCATCAAGGCCATCCGCAAGCTGAAGGACGGCCAGGGCCAGTATCTGTGGCAGCCCTCCATCCGTGAGGGCGTGCCGGACATGATCCTGAACACCAGGGTGTATATGTCCAACTATATGCCGCTGGTGGAGGCGGGCAACAAGGTCGTCCTGTACGGCGACTACAGCTATTATTGGCTGGCCGACCGTGCGGGCCGCACCCTGCAGCGTCTCAATGAGCTGTATGCCATGACCGATCAGGTTGGGTTCAAGCTCACCGAACGCCTGGACGGTCGCCTGATTCTGCCCGAGGCTGTGAAGGTCATGCAGATGAAGGCTGCCTAATGAACGACCGGAGCTGCCCTGAAACATGGGCAGCTCCAGAAATGGAGGATACACATGCCCAATACGCATAACACGAAAAACTACATGGCCCACGGCGGCAATGAGCTGGTCATAGGCGGCAAGCTGACCTTTCTCGAAGGTGCCGAGGTAGAGAACTTCCCCGGCGGCGAGGGTGGGGGCGACAGCTATACCCTTCCCACGGCCAGCGCCAGCACACTGGGCGGCGTCAAGGTTGGCAGCGGTCTTTCCGTCACGGCGGAGGGTGTGCTCTCTGCGGACGGCGTCACGCCCGCTGCGGCTCAGGCAGACAGCACCGCGACTACCATTGCTGCGCTGAAAGAGGACTTCAATACCCTTCTCGCCGCGCTGCGCACCGCCGGGCTGCTTGCTGCTGCATCTGAGGAAACGCCTGCCCAGGATGAGGGCGGTGGTTCCTGATGATCGTCACCGTCGATGAGGTGAAAACCCATCTGCGCATCCAGCATGATGAAGAGGACGATTATATCACCGGTCTCATCGCCCAGGCTCAAACCACGGCGGAGGATTACTGTCGCGTAGAGTTTGAGCCTGAGCCCGACGAGGAGGGCAATGTGCCCGCCATTCCCGAGCCTGTGCGTCTCGCGGTGCTGCTGATGACCAGCTTCTACTACGAGAACCGGGATATCCCTGACATGACCACCTACAAGGCCATG
>JBGUQD010000230.1:0-5842 GCA_045130755.1 Candidatus Limivicinus sp.
CGGTTTCCAGCAGAAACCGCCGCACGCTTTGTTTATTCTTGAATCAGCAGCCGCAGTCTCCGCCGCAGTCGCAGTCCGGGCCGCAGCCCGAGCAGCCGGAGCAGGAGCCCGCGCAGCCGCCGGAGAAGTTTTCGCCGCCCATGAGGGGGAGTCTGCCCAGCACCAGCAGGTCGGCAGCCAAGTCCGCCGGACCCTCGAAGCCCGCGATGGGCACGATGCCGAGGCTAAGAAGCGCGGCCTTGGCCTCCCCGCCCATATTGCCGGAGATGACCGCATCCACGTTCTGGCTCTGCATGAGCTCCGCCATCGCCTGGTGGCCGTGGCGCTCGCCAGTCTCGACAAGCGTCTTGGTGCAGCGGCTGACATCGCCGTCCTCGTAGTCGTAGACGGCAAACATCTCCGCGTGGCCGAAGTGCAGGCCGATCTCGCCGTTATCGTAGGCAACCGCGATGCGCATTTTATGCCTCCTTCTGGATCACATCCACAATGGGAGCGATATGCTCGCCGCTGACGGACTCGACTTCGCCCGCGTCCACCATGGTGGTGATGACGGGGTCGATGGGCAGGCGGGCGTAATTGGCGATGCCGTACTGCTTTGCAAGCGCCGCGACTTTGCTCTCGCCGAAGATGGCATGCTCTTTGCCGCAGTCGGGGCATTTGAAGTAGCTCATGTTCTCAACCAGCCCAAGGACAGGGATGTTCATGAGCTCCGCCATGTGCACGGCTTTCTCCACGATCATGCCGACCAGATCCTGCGGGGTGGTGACAATGATGATGCCGTCCACCGGCAGGGACTGGAACACGGTCAGGGGCACGTCGCCCGTTCCGGGAGGCATGTCGACAAACATGTAGTCCACGTCGCGCCACATGACGTCGGTCCAGAACTGGGTCACGGCGCCCGCGATGACGGGGCCGCGCCAGACGACGGGTTCGGTCTCGTTCTCGAGGATGAGGTTCATGCTCATGAGCTGGAGGCCCGTGTGGGTGGTGACGGGGAAGAGGTACTCGTCGGTACCCATGCAGTGTTCATGGACGCCGAAGGATTTGGGCACGGAGGGGCCGGTGATGTCCGCGTCCAGCACCGCGCAGTTAAAGCCGCGCCGCTGCATCTCGGACGCCATCAGGCAGGTGACGAGGCTCTTGCCGACGCCGCCCTTGCCGCTGACGACGGCAATGACCTTTTTGACGGAGGCGCCGGGCCTCAGGTTCTTGCGGAAGCTCTCCGCCGTGCGGTCGGCACAGTCCTTGCCGCAGGTGGAGCAATCGTGTGTGCATTCACTCATGGTTTTGTTTACTGCCTTTCGTATATGATAATTTATTATATGCTTAGAACTTCAGTTTTTTCAGTGCTTTCAGCAGATACTGCGCGGCAAAGCCCGTAAACACGCCGGTCACCACGCCGGAGGCGGCGAGAATGGGCGCGTAGGCAAAGACGCCGGGAGTCTTGACCACCAGCACGCAGGCCAAAAGCTGCCCCGCGTTGTGGGCGATGCCCGCGAGAGCCGAGACGATCCAGAGCCGATCCTCCCCGAAAAGCCCGACGGTCAGGCACATGACGAGGTAGGCAAAGAGGCCGCCGGTCGCGCTGAAGAGGAACGTGGAGGGGCTGCCCGCGAACATGGCGCCCATGATGACGCGCACAAGCAGCACCGCGCCCGCCTCTTTTTTCCCCAGCAGGCACATTGCGATGAGCGTGATGATATTGGCAAGGCCGAGCTTCACGCCCGGAACCGGCACCGGGGCCGGGATCTGGGCCTCGATGACGAAGATGGTCAGGGCGATCGCGGTCAGCAGCGCCATGAGCGCCAGCTTTCTGGTCTTAGCCATCGATATCACCGCCCTCGATCTCGATCACGAGCCTGTGGGGCATGCAGATAATGGGGATGCCGCTGCCGGTGAGCTTGCCCTGATAGACGCAGATCTGGTCCGGACAGTCGGCATGGGTGACGGAGATGCCGTCCGGCTCCACATGGACGGTGTTGTTCCCGTAGGGGGTGGTGACCGGAATGTCATAGGCCTCCCTGATTTTCGAGAGGTCGATCCTTTCAAGCACCTCTCCGTCGACAGAGATGACCGCGACGGTTCCCTCTCCCTTGCCGAGATTGATATAGAGCAGGACCCCGCCGACGACGATCACGGCAAAGAGCAGGGCCCAGAGAATGTTTTTCTTTTTCATGGCCCCCATTTTAGTTGACTTTGCCTCGCTTGTCAATACGGGCATGGTTGTGGTATAATATTGTGCGTTTTTCTATGCGAGCGTAATCGCAGATCATGAGCTGCGTATTGCGCCCCCCATTCTTTCTTTTCGGTTCTTGCCCGAAAAGAAAGAACGCGCCGCGCCCGGTGTAAGAAAGAAAAGGGCCGCCGGACGCGGATACTGTTTTTCAGTTTTGGAACATTTCTCTCGCGGATAACGCACATTTCTGCTGTCCGGTCAAAAGAAGAATAGCTTAGTCGCGCATTCGTCCGCGGAAGGCTTCGCTACCGCTCGCGCCGCTGCTTGGGTTTTCAATTCGCGAGCCGCGGGTTCGTTGCGTGGTACAACGTTTGTCAGAAGTTCAATTCAGCGGACGAGCGGAATGCGGTACTCCCAGGCCACGCCCCACTGCTTTAGCGGGGACCATGCTTTTTCCCTTAGACTCCCCGCTTGCACGAGGAGTCCAGAGGACCCTTCCTCTGGCATCTTTCTTTGGAATCAAAAACCGTTTCTTTCCATGCGGAAAGAAATGGTGTTTGCCTTGCGCAGGTTCCGTCCTGTAATCACGCAAAAATTATGGAAAGGAGGTAGCTTATGTACAATCTCGAAGACTATATGCTCGCGCTGAGCAAGTATGTGCTCATCATCGTGTCCATCCTGATCCTGCTGCGGTGCATCCGCTCGCTGCTCAGTGAGCACGTGGAGCCGGAGATCTGGGGCTACCTCCGCTATGAGGGGGAGACCTATCCCCTCACCCACTGGGAAAACCTGATCGGCCGCTCTCTAAGCGCCGATGTGCGCATCGTGGCCCCCGGCGTTGCCCGCGCCCACGCGGTGCTGCGGCGCGGCGGCAGCGGGCACTGGCGGGTCTATGACCTCCACTCCCGCGGCGGCACGTGGATCAAGCGTCAGCGGGCGGACGCGGCAGGGCTCGCCGTCGAATCCGGGGACACCCTCAACCTCGGCGGGCAGAAGATGCGCTTTCGGGCCGTCACCCCGGACAAGCGCGAAAAGCAGGATCTCAAGCGCAAGCGCGCAGGCTACGGGGTCTCCCCCGCCGGGACGCTTCTGGAGCTGACACTTTTCGAATTGACCCTGCTCCTGCAGCACGCCATGAGCCCGAAGCAGCAAAACATCAAGGCCGTGGCTCTGGCCTTCGTGGCACTCATCGCCCTGCAGTGGAGCTGCTATCACTTCATGCGCTTCATGAACCGCTCCGGCTTTGAGATCGAGACCCTGGCCTTTTATCTGACAAGCCTCGGCATGTCGGTGGCGGCGTCTTCGGTGCCGAACGACATGTTGAAGCAGCTCATCATCACGATCATGGCGGTGGTGCTGTTTGCGGTCATGGGCTGGTGGCTGCGGGACCTGGAGCGCACCATGGGCACCCGCTCCACGGTGGTGACGGGCTCAGTGCTGCTGATTCTGATCAACATCGTCTTTTCCGACGCGGTGCTCGGCGCGCGAAACTGGCTCAACATCGGCGGGCTCTCCCTCCAGCCGTCGGAGCTTTTGAAGGTGGGGTACATCTATGTGGGCGCCTCCACCCTTGAACGGCTTTTCCACCGCAATAACCTCACCACCTTCATCGGCTTTTCCGCCTTCTGCGTGGTGTCCCTCGCGCTCATCGGCGACTTCGGCACGGCGCTCATCTTCTTCGTGACCTTCCTCGTCATCTCCTACCTGCGCTCCGGCTCGTTTTCGACGGTGCTGCTCGCGATCGCGGGCGCCGGCATGGCCGCCTTTCTCGCCGTGAGCATCAAGCCCTACATCGCCCGGCGCTTTACCACTTGGGGCCATGTTTGGGAGGATGTGTACAACACCGGCTTTCAGCAGACGCGCGCCATGTCCGCCGCGGCTGCCGGCGGGCTCTACGGCAAAGGCGCGGGCGCGGGCTGGCTCAAGGACGTTGTGGCGGCCAATACCGACATGGTCTTTGCCATGGTGTGCGAGGAACAGGGCCTCATCATCGGCGTCATCATGGTGATCGCGATGCTGGTGCTGGCGCTATTCGCGGTGCGCTCCGCGCGGCACGGCCGGTCTGCCTATTACTCCATCGCGGCCTGCGCTGCCATGAGCATGCTTTTGACTCAGCTTGCCCTGAACGTGTTCGGCTCGCTGGATATCCTGCCGTGTACGGGTGTCACGTTCCCCTTTGTGTCCCGCGGCGGTACCTCGCTTTTAAGCTGCTGGATGCTGATGGCCTTCATCAAGAGCGCCGACAACCGGCGCGACGCAAGCTTCGCCGTGCGCGCCCTCGCCGAGGACACGGAGGAGGATCTTTCCGACTGGGAGGTGTGGCAGCCACGAGAAAAATAACCAACCGCGCCTTTTCGGTTCTGCTCATTGCGGCGATGGTCGTGTGCGGCATGGGCGTGTATCTTGTGCGCTACATTGAAGACGGCAAGGACTGGGCCCTCTACTTTTCCCGGGAAAACTCGGGCTCGACCGGCCAGCTCACCGACCGCAACGGCATCATCCTCGCCTACTTTGACGAGACAAGAAGGGTCTACTCCCCCGACCGCATTACCCGCGCGGCAAACTACCACGTCACCGGCGACTACTGGGGCAGGACCGGCACGGGTGTGCTGTCCCGCCTGATGGACAGTACCGGCGGCTTCAGCCTTCTGACCGGCACGACGCATGTGATGAGCAGCAAGCAATTGTCTCTCACCTACGACGCGCGGCTCAACGACGCAATTTACAAGGCCATCGGAGAATGGGCCAGCGGCTGCATGATGGTCTGCAACTACCGCACGGGCGAGCTGCTGGGCATGGTGTCCACCCCGTCGGTCGACCCGCTGGATACAAACGGCGAGCAGCGCGAGGGCGCGTTTATCAACCGCTGCATCTCCGCCTCCTTCACACCCGGCTCCATCTTCAAGCTCGTCACTGCAGCCGCGGCCATCGAGCGCCTCCCCGATCTCGACAGCAGGCGCTGGTACTGCGAGGAGGAATATCAGATCGCGGGCGTACCCTTCCACTGTGTGGCGGACCATTACACCCAGGACTTCGAGCAGGCGCTTGCCAATTCCTGCAACATTGCCTTCGCGCAGATCGCGGTTTCTCTGGGACAGAACACGATGATTGAATACGTCCGAAAATACGGCTTTCTCGATAACCACAGCATCGACGGCATCACGACGGCGAAGGGCTCCTACCCGCTGGAATTCGTAGGCGATCCGGAGACGGGCTGGTCCGGCATCGGCCAGTCCACCGACATGGTGGTGCCCTACTCCATGCTGCGCTTTCTGTGCGCGGTGGCAAACAGCGGCATGCTGGTCGAGCCGCACTTTCTGCCGGAGGATACCCCGGTCATCACAGAGCTTGTGCGCCCCGCCACCGCTGACCGCCTCAAGCGCATGATGCGCCAGAACGCCGTGTGGCACTACGACTCGGACAACAATTTCCCCGGCCTCAATATCTGCGCCAAGACCGGCACGGCGGAGCTCGGCGAGGGTGTGGAGGACCACTCCTGGTTTGTGGGCTTTCTGGACGATGAGGCGCACCCCTATGCCTTTGTGACTCTCATCGAGCACGGCGGCTTCGGCCTGACCCGCGCGGGGCGCATCACAAACGAGGTCCTGCAATGGGCCGTGGAGAACATGTAAACAGTGTGGAGTGTGGAGTTTGGAGTTTTAATCC
>JBGUQD010000231.1:0-34000 GCA_045130755.1 Candidatus Limivicinus sp.
CCGCCGAGAAGCCGCTGCGCCCAACGAGCAGGGTCAGGGTGCGTGCCCCCCTCTGCATGGCGTTCAGGATCGCAGTCTCTGCCTCCGACGAAAAGCCGAGATGCACGATCTGCTTCGGACTCGCGCTCACCTTGGAGTAGCTGATGCGGATATCCGCCTCGTTGATGGTGATGATCTTGTTGAAATCATAGGAGATGTTCTCTACGCAGTAGGCACAGAGAGCATCCTCCGTGCGTACCGCCCAGCAGGCGTTTTCCAGATCCTCCGCCGCGTCGCCCTCATAGGATGAATCAAAGATGATGGTGCCCTCCGTCCTGCCCTCATAGGCCATGCTTAAAAGCGCCAGCTTCAGCGCGCTTGCACTGTGCACGGTAAGGCGGCTGCCGGTAACGTTCGGCTCCTGTTCAGAGGGCATGTAATCGTGAATGGAGACATATTCCTTTTCAAGCATCGAGCAGGCGCCGAGCTGCAGGGCAGCCGCTGCCGCAAGGATGAGGCATAGCAGTTTCTTTTTCATGTTCAGCGTACCTCTGAGATACTCTCAAACCCGTTGCCGAAGACGTTCTTGGCATTTGTCACAATAAAGAAGGCCTTTTCATCATATGCCTTGACAAGGCGCTTGAGCTGGCCGATCTGCTGGCGCTTGATGACGCACATGAGCACATCCCTGTGCGTGCCGGAATAGGCGCCCTTGCCGTCGAGCAGGGTCACGCCCCGGTGCAGGGGACCGGAGACGATCTCCTGTGTGATTGCCGCCGTATTATCGCTGATGATATAGCAGAGACAGGCATTGTCGATGCCGTAGAGAACCAGATCCACCACCTTGGTGGTGACATACATGCAGATGAGCGAGTACATGGCGCTCTCATACCTGCCCAGTACCATGGCATAAGCGGCGATGATGCCCGTGTCGAGCAGAAGCATGATGGTGCCGAAGTTGATGGAGGCGAGACGGCGGCGCAGGATCTTGACCACGATGTCGATGCCGCCGGTGGTAGCGCCCACATAATAAATAATGCCGAGGCCGGCGCCCTTGATGACGCCGCCGATCACAGCCGCGAGCATGGGGTCGTCCGTTGCAACGATGCCGAAGCCGGCGAACAGATCCACCAGCACGGAGCTCAGGCCCATGCCGGCAAGCGAGCCGATCAGAAAGTCCAGTCCGAAGTGCCGCCACGCGATCAGAAACAGCGGCACGTTCAGAAGAATGGTCATGACACCGACAGGGAGCCCCGTGAGCTGGTTTACGATCATGGCCGTACCGACAACGCCGCCGGAGGTGATGTTGTTCGGGTAAAGGAAAAAGCGGAAACCGACGGCATAGAGCACACAGCCGAGGATGATCGTACCATATTTTTGAAGAAGATGCTGGAACCGTTTCTTGTTCAAGGCGTACTCCTCCCCTGTCATTCATCCAGCAGGGACATCTGCTGTTCGTTTCTGTCCTCCGGCCTCAGAATCGCGCCGGCGCCCGGCAGACTCTTCACCCGGAACCGGGCGGGATTGACGATGCCGGAATCGGAAATCGGTTCAGCCCTTTCCAGTATACGCTTCGGCTTGAGGCTCATGACATTGACGCCCTGGGTCGTGCGGCTGGACTTGGGCTGGAGCTGCGCGGTGTTGAAGATGAGCGCGCGCCCGTCGGTAGAATGGCAGACGATATCCAGCTCCTCATTGAGCATGAACACCGCCTTGACCGGGCTCTTGTCCGAGCAGGCGTTTATGAGCTTGCGGCGGTTGGTCTTGGTCTCGTAGGCCGAAAGCTCGATGCGCGCGGCCTTGCCGTTTTCAAAGATCAGCAGAAGATGCTTCGTGTAGTCCCCAGGCAGAATCATGGCAAGGATGTTCTCCCCATCGTCCATCTGGAGCTTTGTCGGCAGATACACGCCGAGCTGAGATGCCTTGCCGTCCTCGAAGTCCGCGGCCCTGGCCTTGTACATCTGCTGTTTGTCGGTGAGAAACAGCAGCTCTGCCCGGTTGGTGGTTTCAAAGCTCACGGAGAGCGCGTCGCCCTCTTTATACTTTTGCTCACCGCTCATGCGCAGGGACTGGGCCGTGATCTTCTTGAAGTAGCCCTCGTTGGAGAGGAAGAGCGTGACGGGGTAATCCTCCACCGTCTGCTCCTCGCTGTACTCCTCGATCTCGTTTGCGTAGACAATGCCGGTTTTGCGGGGCTGGCCGTACTTTTTGGAGATCTGTCTGAGCTCGTCGACAATGATGCCGCGCAGCTTGCGGCGGTTGTTGACGATGCTCTCCAGCTCCTCGATATCTTTTTCGAGGTCGGCGGTCTCGGCGGTGCGCTTGAGGATATACTCGCGGTTTATATTGCGCAGCCTGATCTCCGCCACGAACTCTGCCTGCACCTGGTCGATGCCGAAGCCGAGCATCAGGTTCGGCACAACGTCGGCCTCCAGCTCGGTATTGCGGATGATCTCGATGGCCTTGTCGATATCCAGCAGGATCTGCTCAAGACCCTTTAACAGGTGCAGCTTTTCCTTCTTTTTGCTCAGATCAAAGTAGACCCGCCGCCGCACGCAGTCTGTGCGCCACGCCGTCCACTCCTCCAGAATCTCGCCCACGCCCATGACGCGGGGATTGCCCGCAACGAGGATATTGAAGTTGCAGGGGAAGGAGTCCATCAGCGGGGTGAGCTTAAAGAGCTTCTGCATGAGCTTTTCCGGGTCGGTGCCGCGCTTTAAGTCGATGGCGAGGCGCAGGCCGCTCAGGTCGGTCTCGTCGCGCATGTCGTTGATCTCGCGGATCCTGCCCGCCTGGATGAGCTCGCGCACCTTGTCGATGATGGCCTCGGAGGTGGTGGTATAGGGGATCTCGTAAATTTCGATAATGTTCTCTTTTTCCACATAGCGCCAGCGGGCGCGCACCTTGAAGCTGCCGCGGCCCGTGCGGTAGATGCTCTCCATCTGGGCGCGGTCGTAGATGATCTCGCCGCCTGTCGGAAAATCCGGCGCGGGCATGGTGCTTAAAAGATCGTGTTCCGGGTCGCGGAGCCAGGCCACCGCGGTATCGCAGACCTCGGCGAGGTTAAAGCCGCAGATCTGGCTTGCCATGCCGACAGCGATGCCGAGGTTGGAGGACACCAGCACGTTCGGGAAGGCCGTGGGGAGAAGCGTCGGCTCCTTCATGCTGCCGTCGTAGTTGTCGGCAAAATCCACGGTATCCTTGTCGATGTCGCGGAAAACCTCCGCGCAGATGGCGGAGAGCTTCGCCTCGGTATAGCGGGACGCGGCGTAGGACATGTCGCGGGAATAGACCTTGCCGAAGTTGCCCTTGGAGTCCACAAAGGGCGTGAGCAGGGCCTGGTAGCCCGCGGAGAGGCGCACCATGGTCTCATAGATGGCGGCGTCGCCGTGGGGGTTTAATCGCATGGTCTGGCCGACGATGTTGGCGCTCTTGGTCCTGCCGCCGGTCAGAAGCCCCATCTTCATCATCGTGTACAGGAGCTTGCGGTGCGAGGGCTTGAAGCCGTCGATCTCCGGGATGGCGCGGGAGACGATGACGCTCATGGCGTAGGGCATGTAATTTGTCTCCAGCGTCTCGGTGATGGGCTGCTCCAGGATCTCCGCCCGCAGGCCGACCACGTTGGGATTATCGAATTTTTTCTTCTCTTCCTGCTTTTTTCTTGCCATAGTATCCTGTACGATCCTGTCCTTATCGTTTACTCTTCTTTACCTTTTTGCCCGTCGTGAGACTGTGTTTGCAGCGCGGGCAGGTCTCGATCGCGAGCACGCCGAGAAGGATGTGCTTGCCGCAGTTGGGGCAGCGGCAGTACTTGGCGGCGATATAGATGATCGCGATGAACATCAGCAGTGTCAGGCCCGAGAAGAAGAACATCAGGCCGGGGTTATTGCGTGTAAAGGTTGCGAGGATCGCTGCGGCGAAGTCCCCGATCAGGAGCTTTTTCAGAAGCTCCCTGCCGCGCATGAAGCTGTTGATATAGGTATTCATATCTGTCTCTCCTGTTATGATATATCTGCAAGATCCAAAAACTGCGCGCCGAACTCGGAAATGTGGTTCTTTCTGCCCTCGAGATTGTCCCCCAGCAGCAGGTCAAAAACCTCCGCCATGCGCTCGGCGTCCTCGGGCATGACCTTGATGAGGCGGCGCGTCTCCGGGTTCATGGTGGTCATCCACATCATGTCCGGATCGTTCTCGCCGAGACCCTTGGAGCGATTGATGGTCGCCTTCGCCCCCTTGAGGGAATCGATGATCTCGGCCTTTTCGCGGTCGGAGTAGGCAAAGTACGTCTTGCCCTTTGATTCGATCTCATAAAGCGGGGACTCCGCGATATACACATAGCCCTCGCGGATGAGGGTGGGCACCAGGCGGTAGAGCATGGTAAGGATCAGGGTGCGGATCTGGAAGCCGTCCACGTCGGCGTCGGTGCAGATGATGACCTTGTTCCAGCGCAGGTTATTGAGGTCGAAGCTCGACACATCCTTGGTGTGCTTGTCCTTGACCTCGACCCCGCAGCCGAGCACCTTCATGAGGTCGGTGATGACGTCGCTTTTGAAAATGCGCACATAGTCGGCCTTGAGGCAGTTGAGGATCTTGCCGCGCACGGGCATGATGCCCTGAAATTCCGCGTCCCGCGAGAGCTTGCACGCGCCGAGAGCCGAGTCGCCCTCCACGATGTAGATCTCTCGCCGGTCCACGTCCTTGCTGCGGCAGTCCACGAATTTCTGCACGGGATTGGTGATATTGATGGAGCCGGAGAGCTTTTTCTTCATGCCCTGTCGGGCGCGCTCGGCGGTCTCGCGGCTTCGCTTGTTAATGAGCACCTGCTCGGCGATGCGGTCGGCCTCGGGCTTGTTCTCGATGAAATAGACCTCAAGCTGGCTTTTGAAAAACTCGGTCATCGCGGTCTGGATGAAGCGGTTGTTGATGGCCTTCTTGGTCTGGTTCTCATAGGAGGTCTGGGTGGAGAAGCAGTTGGTGACAAGGATCAGGCAGTCCTGCACGTCCTGGAACTTGATGGCGCTCTCGTTCTTCTGGTACTTGCCGAGGCCCTTGATGTAATTGTCGATGGCGGAGGTGAAGGCAAGCCTCGTCGCTTTGTCCGGCGCGCCGCCGTTTTCCAGCCACGAAGAGTTGTGGTAGTACTCCAGGGCGTTCACCGTCTTGGAAAAGCAGAAGGCGGCGGAGAGCTTGACCTTGTACTCGGGCTTGTCCTCGCGGTCGCGCCCCTTGCGCTCGGCCTGGATGAAGGTGGGGGCGGTCAGCGGGTTTTCGCCCGCAAGCTCAGAAACGTAGTCCATGATGCCGTTTTCATAAAGGTAGTCGCGCGTCTCGAAGCCCTTGTCCCGCTCGATCCTCAGCCGGAAGGTGACGCCCGCGTTGACAACCGCCTGACGGTGCAGCACGTCGTCAAAGTATTCCTCGGGAATGTCGATGTCGGTGAAGACCTCCAAGTCAGGAAGCCAGCGGATGGTGGTGCCGGTCTTCTTTTTTGTGTCGGCGGGCTCGATGGAGAGCTCCTGGCCCTTCTTGCCCACGGGCTTGCCCTTTTTGAAGTGGAGGGTATACTTGTTCCCGTCGCGCAGGACTGTCACATCCATGTATGCGGAGGCGTACTGTGTGGCGCAGGAGCCGAGACCGTTCAGGCCCAGCGAGAACTCATAGTCCCCGCCGTCAAGGTTATTGTACTTGCCGCCGGCGTAGAGCTCGCAGAACACCAGCTCCCAGTTCCAGCGCTTTTCAACCGGGTTCCAGTCCAGCGGGCAGCCGCGCCCGTTGTCGGCGACCTCGATGGAGCCGTCCTTGTAATACGTCAGCGTGATGAGCTTGCCGTAGCCCTCGCGCGCCTCGTCGATGGCATTGGAGAGGATTTCAAATACCGCATGTTCGCAGCCGTCCAGCCCGTCGGAACCGAAAATGACGCCCGGTCTTTTCCGGACTCTGTCAGCGCCTTTGAGCTGGGAGATGCTGTCGTTGCCGTAATTGGGGGTATTGGCCATAGAATCGAAACCTTTCTGCCCGCAATGGGGCATATTTCATGCATTTTAACTTAGAGAGTATAGCATATTTTTTTCATCATGCACACCACAATTCGGTTACATTTTGCTGTGATGGCTCTGGTTTGTCATCGTCGTCCCGGGCGTTTTCTCAGCTCTTTTGTTTTTATGTCCGTCTGATAACCGAGAGCGAAGAGCCTGCCGTCGAGCTCCATTGCCCGCTTGTTATCCCTGGCGTCCAACGCACGAAGCCACTGCTCATACACCTGGTCGGCCTCCCCCTCCCCCTTGCATCCCTCTCCCGCTGCGGCTGGGGATGCAGATAGAGATGTTGATGCGGATGGAGATGCGGGTGCGGATGCCGTTGTGGCTGTGGATGTGGATGTAGATGCAGATGGTAACGGGCCGATATCGGGCCGTATCGGGCCGATGTTTTTTTCGTCTTCTCTCTGCCGAAAAAGGCGCCATTCCCCGATGCTCATGACAGGCTCGCCGCTGCGCTTCTTCTCCCGCGTATAGACCGCATACTGGCGCTGCTCGCGGCTCTCCTCATAGCGCTCTGCGTCCCGGTCGATCTTCGGCACCAGCATGTCGAAGGCCAGGCCCGTCATGGGGTCCAGCTCCGGAACGACGCCGTATTGCGCGTAATCCATAACAGAGCGCAGCAGCACCCCGCACTGTGTTTCATCCAATCTGCTGATCGCCGGTCTCACCGCGTCGAAATAGAGCATGACGCCCGGGCGCTCTTTGCTTTTTCCCGTCATGCGCGCCCTCCCTGTCCGTTGATGCCAGTGATGGTTTTCATACTCCCGCCTCTTTCTCCGTTTTTTAAGATGCTCTCAGTATATCATCTTAAATCCCGAATTTCAAGGATGAGCTCCTACTTTTTTGAGATTCGTGCAAAATGACAAAAGATGCACGGATCTCCCCGGTGTACCGATGTGCAGGCAAAGCCCAAAGCCTGTCATTCCGGGCATGCCTGGCACATCTTTCCGGGGATCACGCAAACAAATCGCCCCTGCGCTGATGCTGGCCGGAAGTATCAGTTGAATCGGCTGTCATCGTATGGTACACTGTTAACAGCCATTGCAAGCATCAACAAATGAACAGGAGGAAGAAAACCGTGTGTACATCTCATGACACCGGCAGAGGCCGAAAAGCTGTCCCGGCGGTCTGCCTGATCGTGCTGACCGTTGTGCTCCTTTTCCTGATCATCCCGGCGCAGGCCGATGCCGCATCGAGCTACAAGGTTGAACAGTGGGGCTCGAATTCGCAATACTTCACCGTCTATGAGGGGACGCTGCCCCCGATTTACGGGCCGAGCTTCTATACGGAAAGCGAGGATATATACTGCAACGTCAACACGGGGAAAAACATCACCATCACCTTTTATCAGCCTTACGACTCCCCAAGCCAGGAAAAGGCTGAGGCGCTGTACAGGTATCTGCTTTCCAAAACCAGCGCGAAGTATTGCTGTTGCGGCTGGTATGGCTACACCACCATGATCTCGCCCGGCAATTCTTTTACGGAATACTATGTTTACAAAATCGAGGGGTGGGACACCACCCGGGATATTGACGATCTGATCAACTCAAATCCCTATAAGAACGAGCGCGGCGAGACGCTCATGATGCTCGACGTGGGGCATGGCGATCAGATTCAGGACAACTGGAGCTATATACACGACATTCTGAACTGCTGCAACGCGCTCTATTTCCCGGTATCCCGTCCCCGCGACGGTGCAACCGTAGGACTCCAGTTTCTTGACGAGAATCACAAATACGTAGACAAGTATATCTGAACCGCTCCATTTCCTGCGCATTTTCAACAGGTGGTATAAAACGGAGGGAGGAAATATATATGAGACGGGCAATCTGCATTCTGCTGACCGCTCTGCTGCTGGCCGGGATTGGCTGCGCCGCTTTTGCGGAAGCGCCCGAAGTTCTTTTCGGGACGGTCGACGGTCAAAGCTATCGCAACGAGTTTTTCGGAATTCAGTTTGAGGCGGGCGGCGAGTGGGTTTTCCACGATGCGATCGAGACGGCTGAGATCATCCCCTATGCGCCGGAGACGATAGCCTCACGGGAAGATCTGCTCAGACAGTTTTCAAATTACGGCATTGTCTACGATTTTCAGGCCGTGAAGTCCGACGGCAGCGGAGAACTGATCAGTGTCGATGTGGTGCTGATGGACCTGAAAGCCATGTTCGGGACAGAGCTTGAGACGGATGCCCTGTTGGATATACTTGAGTCGCAGAATGCCGGGTCCTCCACAGACTCCGGGCTTGTGAGTTATGTATCCGCCCGGGAGAACATCTCCTTAGCCGGAGCGGATAGGCCTTCCATCCGTTATGACGCTGTCTACTCCGGGTTATCGTCGTATTCACGGTCGGTTCTGGTGAAGCAGGGGCCTTACCTCGCCATGGTTCAGGCCGCATCCAACACGAAAGAGAATGTTGACGAGGCGCTGGCCCGCTTTACGCCGGCGGGCACGGCGGCGCTGAATGAAAAGACAGCAGCCGCGCTCGATGAGGCACGGCTTCTGATCAATCAGGGGAAAGGCCTGGAGGCAATGAAGATCCTGCTGACCACCTCAAACACCGCCCCCGATCCCGCGCTTGACACGGCGATCCGGCGTCTGGAAAACAGCCAGTGGAAGAAGACCCGTCAGACCACGTATCTGGATGACGGCAGCCTGCTTCTCGACAACATATATGCTTACGACGAGGGCGGGCGCTGCGTGGAGACCGTGAGCCTGTCTCCCGAGGGAGAAGTCCGGAGCTCGCAGGTTTACAAATTCGGTCAGGACGGTCTCCTGTGCGAGTCAGTTATGTACGATGCGGCCGGAAATGAGAAGAGCCGCTCCGCAATCACCTGCGACGAGCACGGAAACATGATCCGCATGGAAGGTTCCGTTATTTATACATATTCCTATAATCCTTACGGTGACGCTGTCCTGATCGTTCGCAGCTATGAAGACGGGGAGGAACTCGGCCGGACCTTCTACACGTACGACGAGTACGGACTCTATTCTTCTATGACCAGCCTGATTGACGGGAACAGCAGTGAGACTGCGTTTGACAACGAATATCAATTCGGCGATGACGGGAAGACTGTTCATGTAATCTCCCGACTCAGCGGGACAGACTTCGTCAAGACCGAATATGAGCTGACCTTCATGCCGCTGATCTAAGGATCTTCCCACTTCGGCGGCTGCAGGCAAAACCGTATTCGCGGCAAAATTGAACACAACGCAAAAAAACGCACCGGATTTCTCCGGTGCGTTCCCGCAGCCGCAGGCGTCTCCCCGTTCGGGCAAGGGCCTTTGCCGCTTGACATTTTTCCGTTTTCGTTGTATCCCTATATAGGAGATACCCATGACGGGCTGTGTCTCTCTCGCCCGCCGGAAATCTGTCCGCGTTTAGTATGTGTGCACACGGACAGAATAAACAGGGAAAAACAGGAAACTTTCAGGTGATCAATATGGAAACGCTTTATACCATCCTTCTCGGAGCGGCCGTCCTCGTCGCGGTCTACGTGCTGATCAAAATCATCGCCGCGCCCATCAAGAAAATCTTCAAGCTGCTGCTCAACGCCGTGTGCGGCCTCTTGCTGCTGTTCATCGCCAATTTCATCGGCGGCTTTTTCAATTTCGCGATTCCGGTCAATCTTCTGACCTGCATCATCGCGGGCGCGTTCGGTATCCCCGGGGTCATCTTCCTCGGGGTGGTCGTGCTGTTCATGGGATAAGTACGGGCAAAACAAAGCAGCCCATTGCCTCGCGCTTTCAGAGCCGATGCAATGGGCTGTTCGTATAATCCATTTAATCGGTGTGCTCCCGGAGGCCGCCGACCTGCATGGTCTCCATGATGCGGTAGCGGTCCATCTGGAGATTCTTGGTGCGCTGGAGCGCTTCCTCGATGGGGATCTCTACGATGCCGCCCTCCTGCGTGGCGATGATGCAGTTGCCGCGGCCCTCAGACAGCGCCTTTACCGCGTAATAGCCCATACGTGTCGCAGTCTCACGGTCACGCCCGGTGGGTGAGCCGCCGCGCTGCACGTGTCCCAGGACGGTGACGCGCGGCTCGATGCCGATGGCCTCATGCAGCTTCTTGCCGATCTCGACCGCGCTGCCCGCGCCCTCGGCCACCACGATCATGAAGTGCGTGTTGCCCGCGAGACGAGAATCCTGGATGCGCTCCACCACGTCCTTCTGGAAGTCCACCTCATGTTCGGGGACAAGCACGACAGTGGCGCCGACCGCGATCCCCACATAGAGGGCCAGGAAGCCCGCGTTGCGGCCCATGACCTCGACGACGGAGCAGCGCTCGTGCGACTGCATGGTGTCGCGCAGCTTGTCAATGCACTCGATGGCGGTGTTGCAGGCCGAGTCAAAGCCGATGGTGTAGTTGGTGCAGCCGACATCGTTGTCGATGGTGGCGGGAATGCCGACGACCGGGATGCCGAGACGCGAAAGCTCGAGCGCGCCGCGGAAGGTACCGTCGCCGCCGATGGCCACGATGGCGTTCAGACCCAGCATCTTACAGGTGGCGACCGCCTTTTTCCGGCCCGCCTCGGTCATGAAGTCATCGCTTCTTGCGGTATAGAGGATCGTGCCGCCGCGGGAGAGAATGTGGCCGACGCTGGCGCTGTTGAGCTTCACAAAGTCGCTGGTGATCAGGCCATGCCAGCCCCTGCGGATGCCGATGCACTCAATGCCGCAGGCGATCGCGGTACGCACGACCGCGCGCACGGCCGCGTTCATGCCCGGCGCGTCGCCGCCGCTGGTCAGAACGCCGATTCTTTTGATTTTGTCCATTGAAACGCCTCCTGTTATTTAAGCTCACGAAGCAGTATTTCCCTTATGTTACGTAGTTGCTATGCATTTTTTATACCACGTTTTCAATGGGAAAGCAAGTATATCTTACGACCTCATCCGCCCCGCCGCGAGGGGGAAACGCGGCGGAATTTGACCTTGACAGAAATCCGGATCTTTTGTATACTTCAATAAATTATCAATTTAAATTGCGGAATTACCCGGGAAGGAGCTGGACAGTTTGGCCTCGGAAACAGATCAACTGGATCAAAAAGCGCTTGAGCTGATGGAAGAGGCGGACTCGGACAGCCGGACCCGTGTATACGGCGGCGTGACGGGCAAGCTGGTTTCGCTCCTCATGCTGGGCTTTGCTCTCTTCCAGCTCTGGGCAAATCTGACGGGCACGCTCGGCGCGGTGAAACTGCGCGCGGCGCACATCATGATCCTGCTTCCGCTGGCGTTCCTGCTCTACCCCACGTACAGGTCCGAGCGCAGAAAGCGCAAGGCGCCGCCCGTGTGGGATCTGCTGCTCTGTGCCGCAGCGGTGTTCTGCTTTGCTTATATCCTCCGCCGTTATGACGCGCTCGCCAAAACCGGGCGTCTGAACGATACGGATGTCCGGGTCGGCGTCCTGTGCCTTATGATCTGCTTTGAGGCGGCGCGGCGCACGAGTGGAAACCTCGCTGTCATTGCGCTGGTGTTCCTGTCCTACTTTGCCCTCTGGGGGCGCTGGATCCCCGGCACCTTCGGCACGGCGGCCTTCACCCTCAAGCGGGTGATCAAGTCCCTCGTCTGGGACACGATCGGCATTCTCGGCACCGGCAGCGGCGTTTCGGCGACCTACATCTTTGTTTTTGTGCTCTTCGGCGCGTTTTTGAAATACAGCGGCTTTTCCCAGTTTATAAACGACATCTCCCTCACCCTCGTGGGCAGATCCCCCGGAGGCCCGGCGAAGGTATCCGTGATCGCCTCGGCCCTTATGGGCATGGTCAACGGCTCGGCCATCGCAAACGTCGCCACCACCGGCACCATCACTATTCCGCTGATGAAAAAGACGGGCTACCGGAAGGAATTTGCCGGGGCGGTGGAGGCGGTTGCGTCCACCGGCGGGCAGTTCACCCCGCCCATCATGGGGGCCGTGGGCTTTGTGATGGCGGAGTTCATGTCCGTCAGCTACACGAAGGTGATGCTTGCCGCCGCGATCCCCGCGTTTCTCTATTACCTCGGGCTTCTGTGGTCGGTGCATCTGGAGGCGAAACGCCTGGGGCTTTCGGGCCTTGCGCCGGAGAACATCCCCAAAGCTGCGGAGGTTCTGAAGGCGCGCGGACACCTGCTGCTGCCGCTTATTCTCCTGCTCGGGATGATGTTTTCGGGGTACACGCCGCTGTATGCCGCGATCCTCGCGATCTTCCTCACGGTGCCGGTTTCCTGGCTGCGCAAAGAGACGCGCATGACGCCGCGCATCCTCCTCGACGCGGTGCTCGAAGGCATGCGCGGGGCCATCGGCGTGGGCGTGAGCTGCGTCATTATCGGCGTGATCATCGGGTCCGTGAACATGACGAGCCTCGGCGTCAATTTCGGAAACCTCATTTTGAAGGTTGTCGGCGAGGGGCAGCTCTTCCTCGGGGGACTGATGGTCATGGTCATGTCCATCATTCTCGGAATGGGCGTGCCCGGGGTCGCGGCCTACGTGATCGTGTATGCCGTGGCGGTGCCGGTCCTGCGCGGCGTGGGAGCCACCGAGATGGCGGCAAACATGTTCTGCCTGATCTACGCGTGTCTGAGCAACATCACCCCGCCGGTCGCCATGAGTTCCTATGTTGCCAGCGGCATCGCAGACAGCGACATGACCAAAACCAGCTTCATTGCCATCAAGCTCGGCATTGCGGGTTTCATCGTCCCCTTCTTCTTCCTCGATAACCCGGTCCTGCTCTACGGCAGCACCGAGGGCGTGAGCGCCGGGGTGACGGTCTACGCCTTTCTGACGGCCTGCGCGGGCGTGCTTGCGCTGGCATCAGCCCTCGCGGGACTGCCGCTCGGCAAGGTCCCCGGCTCCGTCACGGCGCTGCGGCTTGTGTCCCGGGCGCTGCTTGCGGCTGCGGGCATCCTGTTCATAAGCCCCGGCCTTGTCACCGACGGGATCGCCCTCGCCCTCATCGGGGCGGAAGTGCTGGTAAGCCGGACGCTGCTCCGCCGGCCAAACCCCGCATAAATCGGATCAAACGCCGGTTCCCCGGCGTTTCAATCAACAGGTCCCCCATTTTCAACAGAAAGAAGGCAAACAACATGAAAAAACTGTTCGCTCTGGTCCTGTGCGCGGTGATGCTCTGCGCGCTTCTCCCCTCTTCCGCCTTTGCCGCCACGGACATCAACTTCGTTACCGCCGGTACGGCCGGCACCTTCTACGCCATCAGCGTCGAAGTCGCGAAGCTCTGGAATGAGAACATTGAAGGCATGCGCGCGGTTGCCACACCCTCCGGCGGCGGCGTGGACAATCTCAATCAGGCCAAGGACGGTGAGGCTCAGATCGGCATCGCCAACGCAAACCTCGTCTACCAGTCCATGATGGGCACCGATGCCTTTGACGGCGACGCAAACCCCGACATCCGGATTTTTGCCGGTCTCTATTATAACCCCAACCAGGTCGTCGTGACCGACGCGAGCGGCATCGAGACCTTTGCTGATTTCAAGGACAAGCACTTCTCCGTCGGCGCAGCGGGTTCCACCACCATTGACGAGGCGGTGCACCACCTGGCCACCGTCGACCTCACGCTGGACGACATGAAGACCGAATACATGGACGTGTCCTCCTCCGCCGACGCCATCCAGAACAAGCAGCTTGACGGCGCGTGGATCATGGCGGGCGCTCCCAACGCGGGCGTGACACAGATCCTCACGAGTTCCGACGCCCACCTGCTGTCCATCCCCGCGGAGACCGTCGAGGCCCTCAAGGCCGACTACCCCTGGTACGCAAGCTACACCATCCCCGCCGGCACCTACGCCGGACAGGATGAGGATGTCCCGACCTCGGCCGTGAAGCTCACGCTCTTCCTCACCTCCGATGTGGACGAGGAGACCGCCTATCAGATGGCCAAGGTCTTCTGGGAGAACTGGGACAGCCTGACCGAGAACTTTGCCGCCCTGAAGGCAGCCGACCCCGCGAAGGCCTGCGAGGATCTGGCCGGTGTGCCGCTGCATGACGGCGCCGCCCGCTACTACCGCGAGATCGGGCTTATCAAGTAAATGAGAGATTTTGAAGCCCAACGGATGAAACGGGCCGGTGGCTCCCCCACCGTGGCGCTCAACGCCAGGGGCATCAAGATGAAGGAGGAGGGGATCGACATTCTCTCCTTCGCCGCCGGAGAACCGGATTTCGATACGCCGGAGGCGGTAAAGGCCGCCGCCGTTGAGGCGATCCGGAACAATGACACTCACTACACCAGCGCAGCGGGCACAGCGGCCCTGCGCCGCCGCATCGTGAAAAAGCTCAGGGAAGAAAACGGCATCGAGGCCACGGAGGACGGCATCATCGTCACTCCCGGCGCAAAGCTTGCGCTCTATGCGGCCATGCTCTGCTTTCTCGAGGAGGGCGACGAGTGCATGGTGCTCACGCCCGCCTACCCATCCTACCGCTCCGGCATCCTGATGGCGGGGGCGACGTATGTGCCGGTACCCCTCAGCTTTGACGACGGCTTTCGCGTCACGCGCGACATGCTGGAGGCGAAGGTAAGCCCTCGCAGCAAGATGCTCATCGTCTGCAGTCCCTCCAATCCCACCGGCCATGTGCTTTCCGTGCAGGAGATCCGGGATATTGCGGACTTCGTGCAGGCGCATGATCTGCTGCTGATTTCCGATGAGATCTACGAAAAGCTCATCTATGACGGCAGAAAGCATCTGAGCCTCGGCGCCATTCCGGAGATCCGGGACCGGGTCATCACGCTCAACGGGCTTTCCAAGAGCGCCGCCATGACCGGCTGGCGCATCGGCTATTCGGCGAGCTCCCCGGAGCTTGCCCGCGTCATGCTCAAGATGCAGCAGAATACAGTCAACTGCGCAGCCGCCTTTACCCAGACCGCTTCCATCACGGCCTTTGACTGCGCCGGGGAGACCGAGGCCATGCGCCTGAGCTATCTTGCGCGCCGCGACCTCATCTGCGACGGGCTGAACGCCATCCCGGGCATCACCTGCCCGCGGGCCGAGGGTGCCTTCTATGCCTTCTTCCGCGTGGATTATCAGGGCATGAGCTCCGAGCAGCTCGCGGACTTTATTCTCGAAAAGGCTCGCGTTCTGGTCGTGCCGGGCACCGCCTTCGGCGAGGGCGGCGAGAAGTGCATCCGTATGTCCTTCGCAGCCGACAAGGCCTCCCTCCTTGAGGCGGTCCGCCGCATGCGAAAGATTTTTGAAAGCTGATTTCTGCACATAAACAGAGAATCCGCTGCCCACAGGACAGCGGATTCTCTGTTGCTTTTATTGTTTTGGGGAAAAGCGGTCGATCAGGCCGGAGAGCTTTTCAAAGAAAGCGCTGACGGATTCCATGAACGATTTGATTTTCTCGGCAAAATCCGTGATTTTGCTCTTGGCCGCAGACAGTTTTTGCACCGTCCCCTGCAGCTCTTCCACCTTCTGCTTGAGCTGGTCGGGGTTCAGCCCTTCCAGCGAGCGGCAGAGGGAGATGAGCTGATCAATCTGCGTATCGGTGAGGCTGACGTTATAGCGGCCCGCGATCTCCACGATGACGCTGCGGATCTCCTCGTCAGTCATGTTTTTGGTCTCGTTCAGCATGAGCTTGAGGTCTCCAACAAGGGAGCCAGAATCCATGCTGCTGATCTGCTGGGCCAGATTCTCCGTGACAGAGACTTCCTCCGTGTCGGACTGGCTGGCAAGAGCGAACGGGCTCATGCCTGTCATATCTTCATAAGCCTTATAAATCCCGCAGAGCGCCGAGGTACCGCTCACCTCAAAGGGGGCCGAGACGATTATACGTGCATCCGTGATTCCGGTTGTGGCCAGAACGCCGATATACATATCCTCCGTCCACAGGGTCACGTTGTTGGTGCTGACGGACAGGCCGCTTCCTGCGGGCAGGAGCTCCATATAGATGCAGGAGATGGAACGCGTACCAATGACGCTTTCATTCACAAGGCCCTGCAGATACTGCCTCTCTTCCGCGTTTGTCATGGTAAGTTCAGGCACATCACCGCGGCGAAGGCCGAAGCTTTGATAGACCGATTCCACCTGCTCCGGACTCAGATCCGCTCCGATGACGGTTCTGCTCTGATTGTCAGCCCACGCAGGCGCGCCGAGCGACAGCAGGAGGATAAAGCACAGGCACATGCCGATTATTCTTTTCACGGAATCACTCCTTTCAGACAAGAATCAGACGCAGGAAAACATGCTTTGTTCCCGCGTCCGATACGATATCACATTTTGCGGCGCGAAAACAGAAGTTTTTGTAAATCTTATACTGTGTTTCAATGAAAGTATGCACTTTTCATTGAAACGGTGCCGCTTAACGCGTCACCCCTCCGCGTCAGAAACGCGGAGGACGTCTCATACAGTTTCCGACGCGCTGACGCTCTATGAATAGTAGACAAAGTCTACTTTTCATGGGAAACTGGTATTAAAACCGTCTCGCATAGCCGCAGCTCCGGCATAGCGGCTCCAAAGCCCGGCGTTCGGAAAAGCCCTCGCGTATGGCGCGGGCGCGCGGCGAATCCAGGATCTCGTCCAGCTCCCGGATAAAGAGATTGCCGAGGGCGATGTCCCCCTCGTGGTCGAGGCAGCAGGGCACCACCGTTCCGTCGCACAGAACGCCGATCTGATCGCGCAGACCGTAGCAGAAGCAGTTCCCTCCCATGTCACCGGCGTTCAGATCCGGCCAGTCAAAGCGATCCCCCGGCTCGAGCCAGAGCTTATCCCGCAGCTTCCAGCCCTCGCGGCTTGGCTTCCAGGGTTTGGGAAACGCTTCCGACAGCCGCGCCTCGATCTCGGGGTTCAGGCTTTCCAGACCGTTTCGGTTCCAGAGGCGAAACTCACAGCGCTTGCCCGCCGCGTTCGTCTTTTCGGCATAGGCGATGCACTTGTCAAGATAGGCTTTCAGCTCGCCGCCTTCATTTGCCTCAAAGGACTGGAGCGAAATGTTCGTCTTCAGCAAGGCCGGGCTCTGACACAGGATGTCCCCTTTTTCCTCCAGCAGCGTGCCGTTGGTCGTGATCATGACCTTGAAGCCGAGCGCGCCCGCGATCTCCAGAAACTCGCCCAGCAGCGGGTGCAGCAGCGGCTCCCCCATCAGGTGGAAATACAGGTATTCCGCATGCGGGCGCAGTTTTTCCGCGAGGCGCGCAAACTCCTCCCTCGTCAGCATGCGCTTTTCCCGCTTTGTGCCCGGGCAGAAAGCGCAGGAGAGGTTGCAGATATTCGTGATTTCCAGATAGACCTTTTTCAGCATGTCCTCATAATATGGCATCACGGCGGAGTGCTCTCCGCCGTGAACATTTATCGAATCAGAACAGGCCGGGGATGCCGCCGAGGCCGCCGAGACCGCCCTGGAGCTTAGCCATAGCCTTGTTGGTCTCGTCGTCGGCGAGCTTGATGGCGCCGTTGACCGCCGCAAGGATCAGATCCTGCAGCATCTCCACATCGTCGGGATCGATCACTTCGGGGTCGATGACAATGCTCTGGAGCTGACGCGTGCCGACCATGGTCGCCTTGACGGCGCCGCCGCCCGCGGTAAACTCAAATTCCTTGCTCTCAAGCTCCTGCTGCATCTTCAGGAAATCCTGCTGCATCTTCTGAGCCTGCTTCATCATATTGGCCTGATTGCCGGGGAAGCCCCCGCGAAAACCGCCTTTTGCCATTCTTGTTTCCTCCAAACAAAGTATATTGATTGATATATCCTGATACGTCAGACGAATCTGACTTCTTTGAACGCTTTCAAGTCCTCCAGGCTGCGCCCGGAAGCTGAGGCATTGTCAGAAAGCTCGGACAGCACCGTGCGGACCTCGTATCCGGTCAGCGCGCCTGCAGCCTCGGAGAGCTTTCCCAGCACGTCCGGCCTGTTGAAGCGACCGTACAGGAAGCCCGGCACCACCTCAAGCTTCAGGATTGCTCCTTCCAGCCGTCCGCGCACACACTGCGCGTCATTCAGCCGTGACCGCAGATCCATCGGCATCATCGGCGCCGCCTGTGCGGCGATCTCCTGCCAGCTCACGCGCTTCCCCGCGCTTTCTGCCGGGGCCGCGGGCTGCTCGGGGGCGGGCGGTACGGGGGCCGGTGCCGGGACAGGCTGCGCTGCAGGCTCTGTATTTACCGGTTCAGCGTTTATCGGCACATAGGCCGCAGGCTCAGGGTATTCCTCCTCCGGCGGGGGTGGAAGCTCTTCCTCCGCTGTGCGCTCTCGAACCGGGGCAGCCTCCCGCATCGGGGCGGCCTGTACCGGGACGCCGTTTTTGAGCTGTTCCTCGAGGCGGGAAATCCGCGCCCTCAAAGCTGCCGTGCTGTCGCTCAGACTCTCGTCGCACAGGGACACCAGACAGATTTCCGCCGTCGTCCTGGGGCTTGCGCCCGCGCGGATCTGCGTCTGCGCATTTTGCAGCGTGCCCATGGCGGCGATGATCTCTTCCTTCGTCATGCGCTCTCCGAGCGCTTCGAGCGTCGCGCTGTCATAGCCGCCGGAGATGAGGCTTGTTCCCCCGCGCGGCGCGATCTTCATCATCAGCGCGTCCCGCAGAAGGCCGGTCAGCTCCGACAGCAACACCGACGGGTCCTTGCCGTCCATCCAGAGGGCGTTGAAGTCCCGGATCGCCTTTTCGGTCTGGCGTGCCAGGATGCAGTCCATCAGCGCGGCGGTGCGCCGGTTGCCCGCAAGGCCCATGGCGTAGTACACCGCGTTCAGATCAATGGTCTCGCTGGCCGAGCACTGATCCAGCAGACTCAGCGCGTCGCGCACGCCGCCGTCAGCAAGGCGCGCGATCAGCTCCGCCGCGTCATGGTGCAGCGTGAAGCCCTCTTTCCCGGCGATGTATTCCAGATACTCCGCGATGGCAGGGGCGTCGATGCGCTTGAAGCTGTGGCGCTGGCAGCGGGACAGGATCGTCGCCGGTACCTTCTGCAGCTCGGTCGTCGCGAGGATGAACATCAGGTGCTCGGGCGGCTCCTCGAGGATTTTCAGCAGCGCGTTGAAGGCCGCCGTGGAGAGCATGTGCACCTCGTCCACGATGTAGACGCGCTTTTTCACCGTCGCCGGGCTGAACACCGCTTCCTCCCGCAGGGCGCGGACATTGTCCACGCTGTTGTTGGAGGCGGCGTCAAGCTCCACCACGTCGAGTACCGACCCCTCGCTGATGCCGCGGCAGGCCGGGCACACGCCGCAGGGGTTGCCGTCCACCGGGTGTTCGCAGTTGACCGCCTTGGCCAGGATGCGCGCGCAGGTGGTCTTGCCGGTTCCGCGGGTGCCGATGAAGATATAGGCATGGGAGAGGCGGCCGGTCTTTACCTGGTTTTTGAGGGTCTGGGTGATATGCTTCTGGCCCACGACCTCGTCAAAGGTCTGCGGGCGCCACTTGCGGTAAAGCGCCTGATACATCCTCTTCCCTCCCCTCGCAATTTAAAGCTGTGGCTCTTGACAAGACTGCACACCCGACTCCGAAAAATGTCCTATATCCGTTACGCCGGCAGCCGGCTCGGACCCGGCTGCCTCACGGCACACGAAAAGCACCGCTTAATGCTGCTCGGTTCCCCGCCTGACATGGTTCACGGGTTTCCGTTGCGCGAGACCGGATCGTCAACGCTGCTTACCGGAGTCAGACGACACAGAACATATCCTCGATCGGGAATTCATCCCTGCTGTAGCGGATTGCAGGTTACAGGGCACCGCTGGCTCCCCAACTAGTGCAGCCTTGTCAAAAGCCACGACGATACTATACTACAAGTTCCAGAGAATTTCAATAAAATTTTTCTTTACTTTTTGCAAATGTGTGATATAATACAAAAGCTGTCAGTTGAGACAGCAATTTCATATGGGGGCGTAGCTCAGCTGGGAGAGCGTACGGTTCGCATCCGTAAGGTCAAGGGTTCGAATCCCTCCGTCTCCACCAAAAAGGAAGACACCCGCAAGGGGTGTCTTCCTTTTTGGTTTTCGATGGATGATCGAATCATCATCGCACATGCCGGCGGCATGTGCATGAACCAGTGCGCACACTGGTGAATACCTCCATCGGCGCAGCCGATGCATGCGATCATCCTTCGAGTCCAGCATAAAAACACGGTAATATTGTTTTGCCAGCAAGAGATATGATTACGATAATTCAAGAGAGGAGAAAACTAGAATGGAATACACATCACGAATTCATATCAAAGTTTCGCGTGTTGCTACTATTTCAAGACAACTGTCTGAGACGATACTGCAGATTTCTGCTCTTCTCCGCTCGCAGTATGTCTAATTCCATAAATTTCAAACTTCAATCTGACTCCATTTTCAGCATCAGTAACCCCATCATACTTGTATAAGAACCTCATGTCTCCATCTTCTACGGGCATATCAAACTCAGCATATTTATTGAAGTCAAGGTTGACAAACCTTAAAACAGATCCGCTACCCGTATATACTGTAATATGATAGCTCTCGACTCCTTTTGAAGAGCACCAGTCAAGTTCAATAGTATTTGCTTCGGTCACTTCACACTCTAGTTCTGGGGCAACTACCCATTCATTCTTTATTTCTTCAGTTATTTCCTCTGAGGCATTTCCTTCTTCCTTACCCAAGACAGGAACAACCGAGAATGTATGCTTTCCATTCATCAGGTCCCTTACAACGAATTCATCGTCATCGGTTATGCCTACTTCTTCCTGCCCTTTTTTTACTACAAGCAGTTTGTCGAGCTTTATTATCTTGTACTTACACCCAAGATCATTATCATCATGTTCCCATTGCAGCGTAATTTGCCCGTCGGCAGTCTGTGAGTGATACGTTATTACTGGCGCCTCTTTCCAAGCTGCATATGGTGTAAAGTCATATTTTTTACTCTCCTTTGACTCGAGCATAGCTGCTTTCTCTTGCG
This sequence comes from Candidatus Limivicinus sp., assembly GCA_045130755.1. GTDB lineage: Bacteria > Bacillota > Clostridia > Oscillospirales > Oscillospiraceae > Limivicinus. The sequence continues at coordinate 20,846 of JBGUQD010000231.1, forward strand.
CTCCGCTTATTTTATCAATCGGCCATTTTCGGAGTTTTACAGAAAATGAATACTTTTGCCCCAGTTCTGGTCTCATACATTCATGCTTCTTAAGATAGTCTTGATCTAGCACTATAGTGACTGATGAATTTTCCTTCTGAATAAACCGAGAGGCTTCTTCACTTGTAATGTCAAAATCCACGTGAGTAGTGTCCTTACCGCTTGTTATAAACACTCGATAAATATCTGCATCATATTTGTCCGTGATGGAAAGAATAACCTTGTCCTGAAAATCAGTGACTGCTTCTTTTACTGTAGGTGTTGCATCCATAATTGGGTTTGTGGAATAGTCAAGACGAAATGTGTCAGAAGGAGTCCCGTAAATTGTATCCTTACCAACAGAGCCTAACTCAAGACTTCCTCCGCCAAATTGCCCGAGATCAAGGCTGAAAGATGCATTGCTCTCGTCGGGTTCATACTTGAACGGCACAATATTTATCTGGTGTACGCCTTCTTTTAAGGCAATTATTGTATTCTTATTCTGGGTTTTTGCTTCTACATTATCATCAATGTAGACACGATAGTGGCTGGCAGCCCCTTCCCATTCGATGGAAAGCTTTCCTTTTTCAATTTCATACAGAGAGGTAATTACCGGTTTTGTTTTCCAGTCTCCCTCATCAGCGAATGCTGGAAGGCAAAGAGAAGCAAATAGGTAAATAATCAAAACCATTGACACTGAAATCTTTCTCATTAGTTGTTCCTCCAAAAAACAGCCGTGGTAGTAGAACCACATTGAGTGTATTAATTACTGCATTATAGTTTTCCGACTCAAACAGTCTAGCAGATGGTTGATCACCCCTAATAATTCCCTTAGGATAATGTCACGTGATTAAGCATGACGACAACATGAGGAAGGCATCACAATCAGTCCTTGTAGGGTTTATCGCGGACGCCTGCCTCATTTGTAAGCAAGCAAGTGTTTCACGCTCTTGAGAGCATCTACTGCCCTCCGGCTGTAAGATAGACCATCGCCAGAAAACCGAAGATCCCAAACCAGACAGCAAGGCTCACAGGCGGAATAAACAGAGCCGTCAGAATACCGGAAACCAGGCTTTTGATGTCTTTTGGTTTCGGCTTTTCGCGGTACCTTTTTTTCTTTCCGTTTTTCGAAACCGTGTAGATCCATGGCCTGTCATGCAGTTCGACAACCCCGAATTTCAGAATATAGATCGGGACGACCGGCACCGCGATACAGAACCACACGGCGGAACCGGCGAGATGAAGCTTCTGAAAGTCAAAGCCGTTCAGGAGCAGCGCGACAATGACCGGCAGGAACATAACAATCATGCTCAGCAGCAGCATCCTGATGACCCGCCGGAGGCTTGTGAAGCGCAGGATTACCGGGCGCTCCTCCCCGTTGATTCTGGTGAAGAACACCGGCGAAACCGTCTTCCTCTCCAGAAGATTCTCTCTGAGAACGAGCTTCCCCCGATCTCTGCGGAAGGCAGCCTCTCCGGAAGTGAAAATCTCCCTCCCGGACACAACCGAGAATCTGTTCCTCGTTGTGTCACTGTAGATGCAAAGTACTGTTATAAGGAAAAAGAAGCCCAGGAGCGATGTTATGAATAGACTTCCGCCGAGGCCCATCCCGAACAGATACAGCCCGCCGAAGACTGCGCCGCACAGGAGCAGCGTAGCAATGATTGCTTTGAGCCACCAGGGCAGGAAGAAGTAGCGGGATTCTTTCAGCGCGCGTACGCTGACTTTTCCCGTCTGGCCGTTGACCGCCGCCATCATGTCGCCCTTGCATACATAGTAGACCGGAAGCAGAACCGGCATCGTGATGGCGGATTCCGCGGAAGCCTCGATCCGGACGGCTCTTGTTTCCAGGGTTTTTCGGATCGCCGGGGTGTAGCACTCTTCTGCTTCCCGGCAGACACGCTGTTCCAGTTCCTTCCCGCCGATATCCGGTATCTTGACACGGTGGCCCGCCACGTATGCGAAATCAAACTCTGTGAGGCCGTTCAGATCAAACGGTTCCATCCCGTCGAGAAGGAGGTTGTCCAGCTGGCTGGAACAGTTTACAAACGCGTCCTCCATAAAGCCCTCGCAACGGTATACGCGCTCCGCGTCCATCCTGGACACCCTCATATGGACCGGTCCGCGGATCATCTCATACGGGAGGTAGAATCCTTTCAGTTCCGGGATCAGGGGGAGAAGCATCTTTGCTTCCCGTTTTCCCCGGTTCTTCCTGCACCAGTCTTCCAGCCGCTCCCGGGCTTCCTTCTCCGTGATCCCGAAAGGAACGACGCTTTCCGGCATGTTTTTCAGATTCAGATACTGTGTCCGTACCAGACTGCGGCCGCAGAATGCACAGTCCGAGAGCGCTTCGTTCTCCTCAAACACCACTTCTGCGCCGCAGCCGCTGCAGGATGTTCGGTTTAGCCGAAACTTCTTGACGGAATCTCTGAGTTTTTCCCGCTGCAGGTCCCGAAATCCCTGTTTTTCCTGCTTTGCTTCACTGATTTCGACCGTTCCGCCGCAATAGCTGCAGAGATACCTCTGCTTCACGATGTCGAAAGCCGCAGGCGCTCCGCACTGCAGGCAGTGAATATCTGTGATCCGATGCTCCATCTGTTTAAGTCCTCATACGCGACAGAAAGCCTGTCCTTTTTTATTCCTGTCTCAGCCGACGTTATCATGCCAGCTCGTTGCTGATGAATTCCAACTGCACTTCCACATCGTGGTCCGGCATGACAAACTGGTATTCATACCAGTCGACAGCCGCCCCGTCAGCGCCGATGACACAGATATCCTTGTCTCCGTCCGTGACGTCATAGGTCAGAACCGTCACGATCTCTCCGGCCTTCGCGTATTCCGGGCAGGATTCGACCAGAAAAGTATCGCCTGTAACGCGGATGGCATAGGTTGCTTCAGAAGACGGGGAGGACAGCGTGACGAGATGGTCATATCTCCCCGCTCCCGCGGGAACGGCAATCGCCGCCCAGGTTTCAATCTCTCCAAACTGATTGAGGAAGATTGGCTTATCCGCACTGAGCCAGCCCAGCGTTTCTTCCAGCAGGCTGTCGTGGGAAAGATTCGTCTCCACGCCTTCCGGAATCGGGATGTAAAGCTCCTCAAACAGGGAAGAAACCGCTTCTCTCAGCAGCTGCATATATTTCTCTTCGCTGATTCCCTTCTGCGCAAGGATCATCTCGTTGGTCACTCTGATCCCGGTTTCAAAGTCGTATCCGTAAGCGCCGTATTCCATCATTTCGCCGTTGTTATCCGATGTAACAAGCAGGAAGAGCCGGCTTCCGCTCCAGTACGCGTGCCATCCCGTGTGCCAGGATCCCAGGGAATAGCCGCCTTCCATATACTGAAACTGGTACTCTACCAGTTTACCGAAGCGTTCGGCAATCTCTGTGTTGATTTCCTTCGCTGCCGGCGTGTCTGCGTTGATCTGCGGGACATGATAGGAATAGGTGTTTCTGTTGCCCACATCGTCTTCATAATAACCGTCAACACTGTAGAGCTCGCAAACGGCGTTCTGCTGTGACTGGTCTGCAAAGGCGGCGGGCAGAATACCCGAAAGGAAAATCAGTGCCAGGAAGACCGATATCGTTCTTTTCATTTTCAATCACCCTAAGCCTTTCGAGCAATGTTGTGCGATAAGATATCCTCGTTCTTATCTCTTCGGTACGGGCGGCGCAGCCTCTTCTATTGCTTCATCATAAATCCATATTGCAGGATGAACACATGAACAGTTGATAAGCTATCACGAATTCATATCAGAGCAGCTCCATGTTTGCAGCGCATTGAGCTGCCATTGTTTTTTTCTCCCTGCATGATAGAACAGCATTGATATAATTCTCGATTATATTTACTTTAGCATATATCGGCTCAATTCTCAATAACGCGGACGAGAAAAAGCTCCCCATCAGTTTCACTTGACCTGCAGACTTGTCTTGTCAAACTCCGGTTTTACTTTCCCATTCGAGATTGTCCCGTACTCATACCACGGGGTAAAACGATATAAGGGGTGTTTTCTTTTTGGGATGCGATAGATCGGATCATCCTCCTTCAAGTCTGCCATAAAGGATCCGGCAAGGCCCTGCACATTTACAGGGTCTTGCCGGTTTTTCTTTGTGTTATTCGGCCGCCTTGAAGGCGAAGCCGTGCAGCCGCGCATAGCTTTCGGCCTCACTGCCGGGGGTGCTGATGATCGTGAGTCTGTCCGCGCCGTCAAACGCGTGGGCGTCAATGCTTTCAATGCCCTCAGGGATATAGATGTACAGGAGGTTCGGGCAATCGACAAAGGCATGCCACCCGATCGTCTTCACCCCATCCGGCAGCATGACGTATTTGAACGCGCCACCCGCAAAGGCCTCGTCTTCGATCGTCGTGAGGAAGGATGGGAGGATGAGGTCGGGAGTATGGCTGGTAATCAGAGTTGTGCCGATATCGTATTGGAGATAAGCAGGATCCGTGCTCGATTCATCATAATAATAGATAGCACCGTCCCTCTCGGAGTAGGGACGATTCGCAGCCAGCTCGCACAATGTGTAACAGGGGGCTATATCGAGAACTGACATATAATTAGCATAACATCCGAGTGCATTCAAGTCAGGATTATTAAACAGGTTCAGTTCCTCGATTTTGTTTTCAAAGCACCACAGTGTTCTCAATGCGCTGTTTTGGCTAAGGTCCAGATTTTCCAGCTTATTATTCGCACAGCACAGTATTTCCAGTGCCGGATTCCCTGTTGTATCAAGATCGGTAAGCTTATTGGCGTCGCACCACAAAACTTTGAGTCCCGGCAGCCCGGTGATATCAAGCGCCATAAGTTGGTTATCGTTGCACCATAGCTCTATAAGGTTCTCATTGTTCCCCAGGTCAACATCTTCGAGCCAGTTACTGTAACACCAGAGTGTTTCCAGGGCCGGGTTAGATGTTACGTCCAGATAGCCAGTCAACTGGTTTATTGAGCAATCAAGAGTTTTCAGCTTTGGATTATTGCTGACATCAAGGGTGCTTATGCGATTGTAAGAGCAGTCCAACATTTCAAGGTTTGCAAACAGTTCAACGCCTTGTAGTGAAACTATACTTCCTCTGTCTTCGCCGTTTCCGGAGCAATCAATCCATGTTACAGCTGCAATTTCTTCTTCATTCAGAAATCCGTCTAAGTTAAGGTCAATATTATTTGAAATATAATCCCGGAAGAATGCGTCAGGGAAGTTTGTCTTGTTAATGATCCATTTTGGATGAACAGCGTCCATCAAAACGGTATCTGCATCATAAATGAGATATGTGTCTGTGTCTGTATAGCTGACGCGATTCTCAGTTACCTCGGGCTGTACCCGACCGATCATATCCAGTAGATCGGCCGATTGGCCGATTGTCAGGCATTCGATGTTGTTGTCTGAGCAATTCAATTTTTTCAGATTATAGAAGAACTCCAATCCATTCAGTTTTTGAATGCCCAGCCCCGAGCAGTCCATTTCTATTGCGGCTTCAATCTCGTCTTTGCAGAGATACGAGTCGCCATCGGTATCGAATGTTTCTAAAACATATTGTTGAAAACGCTCATCCGGGAAGTTTGTATCGTTGATTGAGTGGCAATTTACAGGAATCAGTTTGACGGTTTCATCAACAACCAGTTCTGCCCTACCGCCAAAATATCCCCATCCAGTATAATAACGAAGCTCACCATTATATGAATCAGGTTCATCTTCTGCTGTTAGCCTCATCAAAATCGGGCATTCTTCAATATTCAAATAATTGATCTGATTATTTGCGCCGGATAAGGTTTGCAGGTAGTTTTTATTGCTAAGATTTAAGCTGGTAATTGCATTATTCTCACAGTATATTGAACGAACAAACGGATTTTCGCTTAGATCTAAAGCCGTCAGTTGATTTTTATAGCAGTACAACGATTCTAATGCTCTGTTGCTGCTGAGGTCGAGAGTCGTTAATCGATTTTCGGTACAAGACAATGTAGCCAAGGCAGTATTGTTTCTTAGGTCAAGCTCAGTAATCTGATTATTATCACATTGTATATATTGCAGTTCTACATTACTGCAAAGGTCAAGGTTTGTTAATTGATTATAGGAGCAGACAAGTGATGTCAATTCTTTGTTGCCGCTAACGTCAAGACTGAGCAGTTTATTATTGGAGCAGTCCAAATGCTTTAACGCTGTGTTTTTACTCAGGTCAATCACAGAAAGTGCATTGCGGGCGCAGTATAATTCTTCCAGTTCTGTGAAGTACTCAATACCTTTAAGTGACTTTACCCTATTGTCTGTACCATCTTCACTACCAAATGATTCAGAATCTGAACTGACAAATCCATAAGACCCGACAATAAAAGGCTCCCCTTCCGAAGGATCATAAGGTGGAGTATACACCTCATCGTCGGTTGAATGATCCTGGTCATTTTCGGGGTTTTTCGGTACACATAAAACGAGATTTCCATCTGTGTCAAGAACGTAGGTATTTCCTACTGTATCTACATAATAGGTAATTCCATCTTCACCAATATAAGAAGTATATCCTTCTGGAACATTAATCCAATTTACTGGGGTTATCGGCACACATAAAACGAGATTTCCATCTGTGTCGAGAACATAGGTATTACCAACTGTATCTACATAATAAGTAATTCCATCTTCACCAATATAAGAAGTATACCCTTCCGGAACATTAATCCATGTTTCCTGGGTGTTTCCATCATTGGGGTCATCATACCAATAATTATTGTTTGTACAATCAATGATCTTAGCCGATGCAATCTCGCCGCTGCTCAGATATGTGCCGTAATTATTCAAGACATACTGTCTGAAATACTCATCCGGGAAGTTTTCTTCGTTGACATAGACGCCATGTGCATCATACGTTTCATCATCGGATAAGATAAACTCCTCAGCAAAAGCAGAACCCGCAAAACACATGCAGAGTGCGACAGAGAGCAAGAACATTATCCCAATCCGCAGCGCGTTTTTCATAGCGTTACCTCCAACAATAATTCCACCGGCTATGGTTTTCCAATTCTTACCCCAAATTATACCAAGTGCGGACCTTAAATGCAAGTAAAAGGAGCCTGCCGAAGCAGACTCCTTTTGATGTTATTCGCTTTTTCGGATCAGAGCACGATGGCGTTCTTCGGGCAGACGTCGGCGCAGGTGCCGCAGGCGACGCACTTGTCCTCGTCCAGCTTCCAGATCTTCTCCTTGCGGTCGACCGTCAGGGCCTCGCCCGGGCACTTGCGGGCGCAGATGGTGCAGTAAATGCACTTGCTCGGGTCCTGGGTCGGCTTGCCGTCCCCTCTCGACTCGACGGCCGGGGCGGCGGGAGCGGCCTCGGCTGCGGGAGCGTCCGCCTTCTTTTCGGCAGGCGCGGCAGCGGGCGCCGCTGCGGGCTTGGGCGCGGGCTTCTTCACGGCCTTTTTGACGAAGGTGCCGGAGACGATCAGGTCGCCCTCCTCAATGCCGATCATGTGGTAATCCTGCGTCAGCTCGATGGAGTGGCGGGTGCAGAAATCGGCGCAGGTGCTGCAGAAGGTGCAGGAGCCCAGGTCGAAGCTGCGGGTGATGACGTCGTCCCCGTCCTCGTTTTTGACGCTGGTGTGGGTGATGGCGCCGCCGGCGCAGACGCGCTCGCACATGTTGCAGTTGATGCAGGTCTCAGGGTGGAAGACGATGCGGCCGCGGTAGTTGGGCGCCGCCTCGCTCGGCTCGAAGGGGTACATGGCGCAGCTCGGCTTACTGAAGAGCTTGGTGACAGCTTCTCTGACAAACGGGAAATCCATTACATCTGCCCCCTCTTCTGTTTGAGTATTTCGGTGGCCTTGACAAGACCGTCCATGATGGCCTCGGGCTTGGGCGCGCAGCCGGCGATGTCCACGTCCACATGCACATACTTGCTCAAGGGCGCGCACACAGAGTAGCTGCCCTTGAAAACGTTGCCGGACTGGGGGCAGGAGCCCATGGTGACGATGCACCGGGGCTCGGGCACCTGGGAAATGGCGCTGAGCACGCGGTCAAGGCTCTGCCTGGTGACAGGGCCGGTGACGACCACGATGTCGGCCTGGCGGGGGCTGCCCGTGAGCTTGAAGCCCAGGCGCTCCACGTCGTAGCGCGGCGTGAGCACGGCGACGAGCTCGATATCACAGCCGTTGCAGGAGCCGCTGTTGATGTGGAACAGCCAGGGGGATTTTGCGGTGCTCTCCGCGATCAGTTTCTTAAACATCTGGCTCCCTCCTTACATACCGTACCATGCGAGCACAAGGCTGACAAGCGCAAGGCCGGACACGACGGTCCAGTAGTATTTGAATACCTGCTCAATCTTGAGGCGCGCGGTGACCGCGTGGACAAAGGAGATGAACAGGGCGGTGGCAACGATGCACAGGGCGAAGACGATCACGCCGTCGAGCGCGACGATGCCGGTGCCGATGCCGCCGAAGAACAGGGCGACAAAGAGGCTCGTGAGCGTGAGCACCTTGACCGCGTGGCTGAGCTTGAAGACCGCCAGCGGCGCGCCGCTGTACTCGGCGTGCATGCCTTCGCAGATCTCGGTCTCGGCCTCGGCGGTGTCAAAGGGGTGGCTGCCGGTCTCGCCGGGGATGACCATGGCGAAGGCGATGGCAGCGGGGATCATGCTGAGTTTGGTGATCAGGCTGCCGTTCTGGAGCTGATACTCGGCGATCTCGCTCATGGAGAAGCAGAGGCCGGTGCCGAGGGCGTTGCCCACGGTCTTGGCGACTGCCAGCAGAACGAGGACCAGGGGCAGTTCGCAGGCGATGATGGTGACCATCTCACGGCTCAGGCCGATGCCGGCATAGGGAGAGCCGGAGGCAGCGGCGCCGAGGATCGCGGCCAGAGCCGGGATCAGCAGCAGGTAGAGGATGACGATGATGTCCGCCATGCCGGAGAAAGCCGTGAAGCCGTGGATGGGGATGAAGAGCTGGATCACGACGAGGGCGGCAAGTCCCACGATGGGCGCCACCAGGAAGGTGGTGCGCTCGGCCGCGGCGGGGACGATGGTCTCCTTGCCGCAGAGCTTGAAGAAATCATAGAAGGGCTGGAGGATCGGGGGGCCGACTCTCTTCTGCATTCTCGCAACCAGCTTGCGGTCAATGCCGACGAGCAGCATGCCGCAGAGGAAGCAGAACAGGAAGCCCGGGAAAATGAGGATATAGCCCAGATACTGCAGGCCATTGAGGAAAATGTTCGCTGTCATATTCCCACCTCCTTAAAGCACGATCATCATGTACACGATCGCAAGGGCCAGCGCGACCACCGCCCAGAGGGCGTAATCGTTCACAATGCCGCTGTGCAGATTGTGCATGAAGTCAAAATAGTGTCTCCAGTTGTGCTTGAAGCCCCAGAAGAGGTCTCCGCCGCCGACCTGGGAGTACACGTTCTTTTCGCCGCCGTAGAAGAGCTGGTACTTGGTATCAACTTCCCCATTCTCATTGACAGCGGGCTGGTCGTTCTTTCCGGAAACCATTTCGATGGCCGCGCCGAGTGGGCCGCCGTGCTCGCTGACGCGGTCATACTTGCCGGCAACGGCGACGACGGTCAGGGCCAGCAGGGCGATGCAGAGGATGAGCAGCCAGTTGATGGGTTCCCAGACACCGACCTGAGCAAAGGTCACGTCCGGCACGGGGAGGTTGGACTTGAAGCCCATGGCGGTGATGTACTCGCCGACGTTGGCAACTGCTTTGGCGGCAGGCTCGGTCAGGATGCCGGTCACGGTCTTCGGGAAGAGGCCCGTCACGATGCAGAGGAGAGCGAGGATACCCATGGCAAGACGCATGCCGAAGGGAACTTCCTTGACGTTTTCATACTCCTTGGGCATCTGGCCGAAGAAGACGGACTGGGTGACCTTGACGAAGGAGGCAAGCGTCAGCGTGGAGGTGACGAGGGCAACGACGGTCACCAGCAGGAAGCCGATGTTGTTGGTCTCGACAGCTTTCTGATAGGTCGCCTGATAGATCATCCACTTGGAGGCAAAGCCGTTGAAGGGCGGCACGCCGCTGATGGAGAAGGCGCCGATCAGGAACAGGACGGTGGTGTGCGGCATCTTCTTGGAAAGGCCGCCCAGTTTGCCGAGGTCGGTGGTGCCGGTCTCATGCAGCACAGCGCCGGCAGCAAGGAACAGCAGGCCCTTGAACAGGGTGTGGTTCATCGCGTGGTAGAGGCCCGCGGAGATACCGAGGGAGGTGGAGAGACCCACCGCTGCCAGCACGTAGCCGATCTGGGAGATGGAATGGTAGGCCAGCAGACGCTTGAAGTCATGCTGGGCAAGGGCCATGGTCACGCAGACGAACATGGAGACGCTGCCGATGAAGACCAGCATGAACTGCATGGAACCGAGGTTCATCGTCTGGAACAGGAAGTAGGTCAGACGGATGATGCCGTAGATGCCGGACTTGGTCAGAACGCCGGAGATCAGCACCGAGATGGACGCGGGGGCAGCGCCGTGGGCGTCGGCCGCCAGCGGGTGGAAAGGCACGATGAAGGCCTTGGTGCTGAAGCCGATGTACAGGAAGGCAAAGGCCAGCTTGGTCGCGTTGTTCATGGTGCCGGGGACAAGGTTTGCAAGCTGCGCCAGGTTCAGGGTGTGGTACTGGGCGTAGAGCATGATGACGCCGGTGAGGATCGCGGTGGAGCCCATGCAGCCGACGACCAGGTACTTGAACGCCGCTTCAAGCGCGCCAAAGACCTTGGTGCGGAAGGAGGTCAGGGCCACAGCCGCGAAGGTGAGGATCTCCACCATGATGAACATGTTGAAGATGTCGCCGGAGAGGACGAGGCCCAGAACGCCGCCCGCCAGCATGCAGTAGAGCACGTAGTACTGGGGCACGCACTCGTCATGCACCATGTAGCGGATGGAGTAGATGGCGGAGACGAAAACCGCCGTGGAGATGAGCAGCGCGAAGAAGAGGCTCAGGGCGTCGACTTCCAGCGCGATGCCGATGGCATAGCCGCCCGCGATGGCGCGGGAGCCCATCCAGTAGGAGATGACCTCCCCTTCCAGCATGACGGGCCTTACGAGCGAACCGAGGAAGAACAGGCTCAGCGCGGTGGCGCACAGGGCGATCCAGGCGCGGAAGCCCGCGGGGTTTTTGGGGTTCTTCGATGCCCTGGAGCCGCAGGCGGCAATGATGAAGGCACCGAGGAACAGGATCATCACCGAATAAATCGGGAAGTGATGGTAATCCATCATGTTTGCAAGGTTCATCCTCTCAGCCTCCTTATCTCTCTGGTGTCCAGAGTGCCGTAGGACTCATGCAGGCGCATGACGAGGGACATGGACATGGCCGTCACGCAGGCGCCGATGACGATGCTGGTCAGGGTCAGGGCCTGGGGAATGGGGTCGACGAAGTAGCTGGCCTGCGTAAGCTCTCCCTGGGTAAAGATCGGGGCGGTGCCGCCGGGGGTATAGCCGATGGAGATGATGAGCAGGTTCACGCCGTAGTCCATGATGGACATGCCGATGACGGTCTTGACCAGATTGTACTTGGTGACGATGGTGTAGAAGCCGAGCACGATGAGGAAGAAAGCGCAGATGTAATTGAACTGTATCATGTCACTTCACCTCTTTCTCGTTTGCCACGCCGATCATGAGCAGGGCGATGGAGCCGACGCCGGTGAGGACCTTGATGCCGACGGTCACGTTCATCCAGAAGATGGTGCCGGAGCTGTAGAGGTCGCCGATCGCGCCGTGGGTATACAGGACGTTCTGGGCAAACTGTGCGCCCATGGCAACACCCAGAAGGCCGAGCGCCACATAGAAGATGGAGGCAAGACCCTCGGAGGTGTGCAGGATGTGGTAGCTGAAAGCGTCTATCGTCACCTGGTAGCCGTGGCCCATATACACCAGTGCAATCAGCGCGACCATCAGAACGCCGCCCTGGAAGCCGCCGCCGGGAGACAGGTGGCCGTGAAGGATGATGTAGAACATGTAGACGATGCCGATGGGCAGGATCTTGTCAGCGCCGCAGCGGGCGATCACGTTCTTGATGACGGGTTTTTCATTCATCTTTATCGTCCTCCTTTTCGGCTTTCTTCTTGAAGAGGATGACGGCACTGCCCGTCACGGCAGTGATAAGGATAAACGCCTCGCCCATGGTATCGTAGCCACGGAAGTCAAAGACGATGGAAGTCACGTCGTTGACGGCATGGCTGTTTGCCAGGTTCTGCTGGACGATGGCGTCGGCCGCGCCGGAGGCGAAGCTGTCGTCGTAGCTGTCGGGATCCTGCTGGAGCTCGTAGACAGGGACTGCGGCGTGGGAACTCTCATAGGTGCGCTCCATGCCGCTCATGGTGACAGCAGCAAAGACGCAGGAGAAGAGGATCACGCCGAGGGAGACATAGGTGAGCCACTTTTTCATTTGCCATCCCCTCCTCTCATTTTCTTCAAAGCGACGAGGAGCACCAGCGGGGACAGGGCGGCGCCGACAGCGGCCTCGGAAATGGCCACGTCGGGCGCGTGCATCACGAGGAAGGCACCCGCGCAGAAAATGCCGGTAACGGCCAGCGCGATCACCGCGCTCAGAAGGTTTTCAAAGTGGCACGCAAGAATTGCGGAGACCACGACGCCGAGGACAACCAGGACGTCGAGAAGTACAACAAGATTACTCATTGATATCCCTCCCGTAATCGTCGATTTCCATCTCTTTGTCGGGACGGACGCCGCTGCGGTAAGCGCCCTTGGCAATGGCGTGGGCGCCTACGGGGTTGATGGTGATGATGAGCAGGCCGATCAGCAGGATCTTGACGCCGGTGGAGACGCTGCCCATCACGAAGAAGGCGTAGAGCGCGCCGCCGACAATGACGCCGAGCACACCGAGGGTTGAGATGCAGGTGCTGGCCTGCATGCGGCAGAAGGCGTCGGGCATCTGCAGAAGGCCCTTGGCGCCGGCCAGGGCGAAGATGAAGCCGGCAGCAAGCAGAATGTCAATTACGATTCTCATTTGCGCAGCCCCTTTCCAGCTCCGAGATAACGGCCGACCAGCATGGTATCCACAATGCCGAACAGCGCGCAGATGATGGCGATGTCGAGGTAGATTCCCCTGCCGGAGTAAAGCGAATACAGGATCATCGCGCAGCAGACGAGCACATCCATGCTGTCGCCGGCGACCATACGGTCAGCGGCCGAGGGTCCCTTTGC
>JBGUQD010000232.1:0-4012 GCA_045130755.1 Candidatus Limivicinus sp.
ACATCAAAGCCGAGGGCTTCAATCCCTGGCGCGACAGCGGCCGCGACAAAACCGCAAGGTTTTACGAGTCTCCCGCTCAGCCGGGCAGAGCTGATTGGTGCAACCGTCAGACAGAAGCGTAAGCTTCTTCCAAGAATTCTCTCGCCTGGACGGCGTTTTCGTTGCAGGTGTTTTCAAGGCTTGCCTGGATAAAGGGCTTTCTGGCTTTCAGGAAGCGCATGATCTCCGTATAGTCCATTTCCCCTGTTCCGGCGGCGACGCTCACGAGCTTTCCGTCCTTCCGCACATAATCCTTAAGATGCACCATGGCGATATAGTCACACAGCGCGTCCATCGCTTCGCCGAGCACCTGTTCGCGCCGGTCCAGATTTTCCATGGCCAGCAGGTTCACCGGATCGAAGATGATGCGCAGATTGGGGCTCTGTATTGCGCGCAGCACGATCAGAGCGCGGTTGACATCATAGACGATGTGATTCCACACAGGCTCAATTGCTATGATGGTGCCAAACCTTTCCGCGTATTCCACCACCGGCTCCAGATTCCACATGAAGGTGCGCAGCGCTTCGGGGCTGTGCGTATTGGCGTCCATTTTATATTCGGCGTTGGGCGCGCCGGTCTCGGTACCGACCATGCCGATGCCCGCCTGGGAGGCAACACGCAGGCTGCCGTAATACCGCGCTTGGAACTCGCTGACCTTTTGAGGATCCGGGTGAGCCAGATTCAGATAGCAGCCCAGCACTGCCACGTCCAGTTCTTCCTTCTGAAATACGCGGCGCACATGGGCGGCAAGCCCCTCTGTCAGGGCGGCGTTATCGAAGGTGACGCCGGGGATACATTTGGCCAGTGCCAGATGTACGCAGGAAAAGCCCTCTTCCCGGGCTTTATGAGCACGCGCTTCCAGCGTCTGCTCGGCTGCGGGCAGCGACGCGTTAACATCGTGAAGACGGATACCGAGCTGCATGTTGACCCTCCTTACAGGATATGGAAAATCTTTCGTCAAATTGTTGCATTTTTATGTAAACTACGAGTTGTACTTTTTATATATTCTACAATTTTTAGTCTTCAACTACTACAGATAATTCACGACAGTTTCAGGTTTTTTACGGTTTTTTCAACAGTGGCAGGAGGCATGACATGAAAAACGAAGTTCGTACAAGTACCGGTGAGATCACCCGCATCCATGTGGACAAGCGTACCCGGGACGCAGGATATCTGATGGGTTCACACCACTGCCACCCATACTATGAGTTATCATACATTGAGCACGGTTCCTGCCGCTTCTTTGTAGAGGATATGATGTACGATCTGCATGACGGGGACTTTCTGTTGATCCCGCCGCAGATGTTTCACTATACGCGCTATCTGTTCGGGCCTTGTCTGCGCTGCGGGATCTACTTCCGCCTTGAGGATCTCGAAGGAAAGCTGCAGTCCTTTCTGCCGGAAGGACAGGAATTTCTCACCCGGCTGCGCGTATTCCAGGCGCCGTCAGCCTGTCGGCGGGAACTTGCCGGCCTCATCGGACGCATGGCGGCAGAGGAAGATTGTTTTGACGAACGTTCCCCTCTCATGCTCAAGGCCCAGTTTCAGGAGCTGCTTCTGCTGTGCAGCCGCGTGTGCATCCATTTGTCGGAGAATCCCGCCAGCATCCACACCACCGACCGGCAGGTTCTGCAGGCCGCGCGCTTTATCAATGAGCATTTCCGCCAGCAGATCACTGCCGGCGACATCGCCGCCGCGGCCGGCTTCAGCCCCAACTATCTCAGCCGGAAATTCCGCGAGGCGGCCGGTATCGGCGTACATGATTACCTGGTTTTTATCCGTCTTCGAAACGCCGCCTTTGATCTTCTGACCACTGACGACAGTGTCACGGACATCGCTCTGAGGAACGGTTTTTCCGACAGCAACTACTTCAAGGACGTTTTCAAGAAGAAATACGGCATGACGCCGCGCGAATACCGGAAAACCCGCTGATTGGGGATACAGATATGGCAGTCAAAGCAGAACTGAACAACCGGGATAAGCGCTACCTGGACATGAGCCTGAACGCGCCGATGTGGAAAGTCGTGCTCTACATCGGAACGCCCCTGGCCCTTTACCAGGGACTTGCGGCAATCTTTACGATTCTCGACACCATGATGGCATCGCACATCAGCAAGGAATCCGTATCGGCGGTGGCCTACCTTGCGCAGCTCAATCTGCTGCTGTCTTCTGTGGGCGGCGGTCTCGCAGTCGGTGCGGGGATCCAGATCAGCCGCGCCTATGGCGAGGGTGATTTCCTGCTTGTGAGAAAACGGGTAAGCACGCTCTACACCATCAGTCTCGGCGTCGGCCTTTTGATGCTGGCGGTGATCCTGCCGCTGACCGACCGCTTTCTGCGTCTGGCCGGGACGCCGGACGAGCTGATCGCCGTCGGGCGGGAGTACTTCATCATCCAGCTCTTCGTCATGGTCGTGAACTTTCTCAACAGCGTCTACATCGCAGTCGAGCGCGCACGCGGCAACGCCAAGCGGATCTTTCTCCTGAATCTCGCGGTAATCGCAGTCAAGCTCACGCTGACAGCCGTATTCGTTTACGGCCTGAACAGCGGGCTGAACATGATCGCGGTGGCCTCTCTGTGTTCCGAGCTTACCATGTTCTGCTTTGCGGTGCGCTACAGTCTCGTAGGCGGCAGCGCTTTCAGCTTCTCCGCCCACGCGGTGGAGTTTTCCCGCCGGGTCTCGGATCCCATGATCCGTCAGTCCCTGCCTGTGATCGCGGAGAAAGCGCTGTTCGCCTTTGGCAAGACCATAGTAAACTCCATGTGTACGATTTACGGCGCGCTCATGGTCGGCGCGATGGGCGTGTCCAACAATCTCGGCGGCATCACCACCAATCCCCAGAACGGCTATCAGCAGGGCAGCTCCGCCATCATCAGTCAGAACTTCGGCGCGGGCAGATTCCGGCGCGTGCTGGACGCCTTTTATGCCACTGCGGCGATCAATATGCTGCTCGGCGCGCTGATCTCAGGGCTTGAGCTGTGGCAGCTGCGCTTTTTGTCCGGTCTCTTTGACGGCGGGAGCGAGGAGTTTCGCAGCATGATCGCCCTCGTCTATCGCTATGAGGCGCTGGGCGCGGTGCCGCTGGGGTTCAATGCCGCTGTGATGGCGCTTCTCTACGGGCTCGGCAAAACGAAGCTCACCCTTGTCCTGAATTTCTCCCGTGTCTTTGTGTTCCGCATCCCGGTCTTCTGGTTCCTGCAGCACTGCACCAATGTGGGCGAGGCCAGCGTCGGCATCGTCATGATGGTCAGCAACATCTCTGTCGCCGTCGCGGCCGGTATTGCCGCGGTCATCGTGATCCGCCGCTTCAAGCAGGAGTATTCCGTGTCCTGAGTTTTCGCCTTATATGACAAGAGCCGCGCCCCATTTGGGACGCGGCTCTTGCTGTATCTTATGCTTTTTACGATTGCGGATTACTTGCGGTTCTCGCCGAAGGTCTTCTTGGCCTCTTCCCAGCCGGCCAGCAGGGACTTGAAGCCTGCCTGGGCGAGGTCGGCCAGCTCTGCGCTTGCATCAGCGGCAGCGGCAGCGAGCTTGTCGGTGGCGTCCTTCAAGGCAGCCTTGGCAGCGTCGACCTTGTCGTTGACCTCGGCCTCCTTGGCCTTGAGCTCGGCTTCCTTGGCCTTCTCGTCCTTGATCGCAGCCTGGGCGGCGGCGAGGCGGGCGATGGGAACGCGGAACGGGCTGCAGGAGACGTAGTCCAAACCGACCTTGTGGAAGAACTCAACAGAGCTGGGATCGCCGCCGTGCTCGCCGCAGACGCCGAGGTGGATGTCGGGACGGGTAGCGCGGCCCAGATCCGCAGCCATCTTGACGAGCTTGCCGACGCCCTTCTGGTCGACGCGGGCGAAGGGATCGCTCTCGTAGATCTTGGCGTCGTAGTAGGAGCCGAGGAACTTGCCGGCGTCGTCACGGCTGAAGCCGAAGGTCATCTGGGTCAGGTCGTTGGTGCCGAAGGAGAAGAACTCGGCCTC
>JBGUQD010000233.1:0-8072 GCA_045130755.1 Candidatus Limivicinus sp.
TGGTTGCGTGTCAGGGAGCAAAGAATGCATCAGTCAGACTTGACATTATCCGCGCTGTCAGCTCATATACTGGTTTTGGTTCAGATAAGATCACCATACTGAAAATCAGGAATTGAGCGGGGAGGAGAATATGATGAAAAACAGGAAACGTAATCTGACAATGCTGGCAGTCATGATGTTTGTCTGTGCTGCTGTGGCACTGAATTGGAGCTATAACAGTCGCTGGGGAAAGCCGGACGCTGAGATGGTGAATGCCGAGGACGAGGCCATGCTTGCTGCGCAGACAGCCTTTGAAAAGACAATCATGACTTCGGGCACGGAATATTTTGCCGAAGCACGACTGACAAGACAGGTTTCCCGCGACGAGGCCTTGGAGCTTTTGCAGACTGCCGCTGCGTCAGAGGCCGCTTCTCAGGAGACAATTGACGGTGCAATGAATGCCATTACCAGCATGGCGGCCTGCTCCATGCAGGAGGCACAAATCGAAAATCTGCTGCTGGCAAAGAATTTTGAAGATTGTGTGGTCTATATCGGTACAGACAAGGTAACGGTTGCGGTTCCCGCGCCAATGGAGGGCCTCAGTGAAGAAGCTGTCGCAAGGATCACAGACGTGATTTGCACGGAAACAGACTACCGTCCGGCACAATTGAGCATTATTGAAGTAAAGGCATAATTGTATTCAGGCGCGCTTATAGGCTGCGCCTGAATATTTTTGCGTTTTCAGTCATGATTATGAGAAAAGCGCTTTCTTTTTTTCTCAGGATATGATACAATAGACTGATTTTAGTTTGGAGGTTTATCTATGGGCGAGAATTATATCTGCTGTCAGGCCGAAAAAGGCAGCATAAACATCTCCGAAGAAGTGATTACCGGCGTTGTCAAATCCGCTGTAGGAGAAGTAGAGGGTGTAGCCGGACTGTCTTATACTGCCGGGGCTGAACTTGCGGAGCTTATTGGCCTGAAGAATGCTAACAAGGGCGTAAAGGTCCAGTTTGTAGATGAAAAGATCATCGTTGATGTGATTATCAACGTCCTCTACGGCAGCAACATCGTACAGGTTGCGCACGATGTTCAGGAAAAGGTCATGTCGCTTGTACAGGCTTCCACAGGAATTGAGCATGCGGAAGTCAACGTACATGTTTCCGGCATCTCCTTTGAAAAATAAAGCGGAGGTAACTCATATGACCAGAACAACGGCAAGAGAGATCGCCATCCAGCTTGGCTTTGCCGCAGCAGCAACGGGTGAAGAGCCGCATGATCTTCTGGAGCGTTTCTTTGAAAAGGAACATTATGAAAGCCTTGCGCAGGAAGACGAGCTTTATTCCCAGGCCCCGGATGAGCGGCAGATGGCGTATATAGCACGCCTTGTGACGCTTATTGACGAGCACCGGGACGAGATAGATGACCAGATTCGTACCTATGCCAAGGGCTGGAAAATTGAGCGCATTTCCAAAACTGCACTGGCAGTTCTTCGCTGCGCATTGTGTGAGATCCTGTATATGGAGGACATCCCTGATTCTGCCGCGATTAACGAGGCTGTAGAGCTTGCAAAGGGCTATGACGAACCGGACACGGTTGCTTTTGTGAACGGTGTTTTGGGCGGTTTTATGCGTGGTCGCCTGGAGAACTGAGCATGGATCAGACGCTCAGCGTTACAGCTCTCAATCTCTATATCCGCGATCTACTGGACAGCCAGCGGACACTTGCCAATGTTGGGGTGAAGGGGGAACTTTCCAACTATAAAATTTATCCCTCCGGCCATCATTACTTCACCCTTAAAGACAGTGAAAGCAGCTTGAAGTGCGTGATGTTTAAAAGCAGCGCATCCCGTTTGCGCTTTCGGCCGGAAAACGGTATGGGCGTCACCGTCTGGGGACGTGTCAGTGTTTACCTGCGCGACGGTGCTTATCAGCTCTATGCGACTCAGATCATACCGGAAGGTACCGGCGATCTGCAGATAGCCTTTGAACAGCTCAAGGCAAA
This sequence comes from Candidatus Limivicinus sp., assembly GCA_045130755.1. Classification (GTDB taxonomy): domain Bacteria; phylum Bacillota; class Clostridia; order Oscillospirales; family Oscillospiraceae; genus Limivicinus. Next base: position 1,984 of record JBGUQD010000233.1, read on the forward strand.
GCTGGAGGAGGAGGGCCTGTTTGATCCGGCTCATAAAAAGCCGCTTCCGCGCTTTCCAGAGCGTATTGCCATCATCACTTCTGCTGCCGGTGCCGCAGTTCATGATATGATCCGCATCCTCGGCAAACGCTGGCCCATGACGAAAATCCTTTTGCTGCCGGTGCGTGTACAGGGCGTTGAAGCCCCGGCTGAAATTGCGGGTGCGATTCGCTATGCAAACGAGTTCGACGTTGCCGATCTCATCATTACCGGTCGCGGAGGCGGTTCGATCGAAGATCTCTGGGCCTTCAATGATGAACGCGTTGCCCGTGCTATCTATGCGTCCCGTTTGCCGGTCATATCAGCCGTTGGGCATGAACCGGATGTGACAATATCTGATTACGTGTCAGATCGACGGGCGTCCACTCCATCAAATGCGGCCGAAATTGCTGTACCCGATTGTCGGGAGATTGCGGAAGTACTTGTCGGGTTTGAACTCCGTGCTTCCCAGAGCATACGAAAGCAGCTCAACACTCTGCGGGAGAGGTTGGATGTGTGCGCACAGCGCCGCGTTCTGACCGACCCTATGACGCTGGTGGATAACCGACGCATGGAGCTTGACCACAGTCGTGAGCGCCTTGCTTCAGCAGAGGAAAAGATTCTTGCCGTCAAGCGCCAGCGTTTTGTGGCTTCGACTGCAAAGCTCGATGCCATGAGCCCCTTGAAGGTGCTCACCCGCGGCTATGCCATTGTGGACGATGAAAAGGGAAATACCATCCGCAGTGCCGGACAGTTGCGCAGCGGAGACAGGATCACGCTCCGTCTCTCCGACGGCAGGGCACGCTGCCTGGTTGACGACGTCAGAAGGAGTACAACATGACAGAAAAGAAACAGGAGCTGCGTTTTGAAGAGGCCCTCGGCAGGCTTGAGGAGATTGTACGGCATCTTGAAAGAGGTGACCTTCCCCTGGATGATTCTCTGGCTCTGTATGAAGAGGGGACCGGCCTTATCAAGATCTGCAGTAAAATGCTCGACGAGGCCGAGCAGAAGGTGGTCAAGCTGAGAAAAGGTCCTGACCGCAGCCCCGTTGAGTCTGAATTTGAGGATGGAGATCAAAATGACGGTTGAAGATTACCGCCTGAAAATCGAAGCAGCCTTGGAGCAATGTTTTCGCCTTCCGAAGAATTTGCCGCAGGCAGGACTTGCTGAGGCTATGCGCTATAGCCTTCTTGCCGGCGGAAAAAGGATCCGCCCCATGCTGGTGCTGGAGTTCTGCCGAATTGCAGGTGGAAAAATGGAAATGGCTATGCCGGTCGCCTGCGCGATTGAAATGCTTCATACCTACAGCCTCATCCACGATGATCTGCCTTGTATGGACAATGATGAGCTTCGGCGCGGCAAGCCCACCAATCATGTGGTTTACGGTGAGTGCACGGCAACTCTTGCGGGCGATACTCTGCAGGCTGAAGCCTTTGGCACGATACTGCGGTCCGATTTGCCCGCTGAGAGAAGAGCTGCCTGTGCCGGCATTCTTGCTGATGCTGTAGGACTTGACGGCATGTGCTGCGGGCAGTATCTGGATATGATCTGGGAGGGACGTGACCTTACAGAGCAGGAGCTGACGGACATCAACAGCCGCAAGACCGGTGCACTTCTGGCTGCGGCTTGTCAAATGGGCGTTGCCGCCGCAGGTGGAAGTCAGCGTATGCTTGATTCTGCCGGCCATTTTGGCGCGGCCCTTGGCATGGCTTTTCAGATTCGTGATGATATGTTGGATGTTTTGAGTACGGAAGAAGAGCTTGGAAAGCCGATTGGTTCCGATGTGCAGGAGCACAAGAATACCTATATGGTTCTCCTTGGAAAAGACGGCTGCGAGAAGACCGTGCAGAAGATTACGAAGTCTGCCAAGGAAATCCTGAAGGAAGGCTTTGAAGATACAGCATTTCTGGAAGAACTTGCCGATGCACTGTCGGTGAGAGATAACTAATCCTTCATAAACAAAACCGCTATAGCGGGGTTATTCAGGGGAACAATTTGAGTATAATAGAAAAAATAAACTCATCTGAAGATATAAAAAAATTAAACCATGCGGAACTCTGTACGCTTTGCGATGAACTGCGTCACTTTGAGATCGAGAACATTTCGCGTACAGGGGGGCATCTCGCCTCAAACCTGGGCACGGTTGAGATCACTGTCGCCATCCACCGGGTATATGATACAGCGAAGGACCGCCTGGTCTTCGATGTCGGGCATCAGTGCTATACGCATAAAATTATAACCGGCCGGCGCGACAGGTTTTCTACGCTGCGTCAGCACGGCGGCATTTCAGGGTTCCCCAAGCCGAATGAGGCGCCGGATGACGCGTTCATTGCCGGGCATGCCTCTGCCTCTGTGTCGGCTGCTCTCGGCATGGCCAGAGCGCGCACGCTGCAGCATGCCGACTATGACGTTGTTGCGCTCATCGGCGACGGCGCGCTCACAGGTGGGCTCTCTTATGAGGGGCTGTGCAACGCCGCAGCGAGCGGTGAGCCGCTTGTCATTATCCTGAACGACAATAACATGTCCATCAGCGAGAATGTTGGCGGCATGGCACGGCTATTGCAGGCGCAGCGCATCAAACCCGGCTATATCAATTTCAAAAAGTGGTTTCGCAGTGTATCGGCACGTACACGCTGGGTATACGATATTGTCCACAACGCGAAGGAATGGCTGAAATCCCGTATCTTGCCAAGCAATGTGTTCAGCGATATGGGATTGTATTATCTCGGCCCGGTCAATGGTCATGATTTGGAGCAACTGGAAAATGCCATCCGACTTGCCAAGGATTTGCAAAAACCGGTGCTGCTGCATGTAATCACGCAGAAGGGTAAAGGCTGCACTTATGCTGAAGCGCATCCCGACAAGTATCATGGCGTTGGTTCTTTTGACCCGGTGACCGGTGAACTTGCACCTGTCGGCGTCGGCTTCTCGGATAAGATGGGAGAATACCTTTGCCAGTATGCAGAGAAGGACCCCCGCATCGTTGCCATCACAGCAGCCATGGCCGGAGGTACCGGAACAGAATGCTTCGCGGTGAAATATCCTGATCGCTTTTTTGACGTCGGCATTGCCGAAGGGCATGCTGTCACCATGGCAGCTGCCATGGCAAAACAGGGACTTGTCCCCGTGTTCGCTGTCTATTCGAGCTTCTTGCAGCGCGGTGTTGACATGCTGATACATGATCTGGCTCTGCAAAAGCTGCATGTGGTATTGTGCGTGGACAGGGCGGGACTTGTCGGCAGCGATGGCGAGACACATCAGGGACTGTTTGATATCAGCTATCTCGGCATGGTACCGGGCATGACGGTTCTGTGTCCCGCAAACTTTACCGAACTGCGTGAGATGCTCGGCCATGCTCTGCACAGTGTCTCCGGTCCTGTCGCTGTGCGCTATCCACGTGGTGGGGAAGGTCAATACCTTGACTGTTCAGTCAGCGCGGAGACTGTCGTCCGGGAAGGGGACGATGTGACGATCCTATGTTACGGCACAATGGTGAACGAAGCTCTTGCGGCTGCGGATAAGCTTTACGCCCTTGGCATTTCGGCGGAGATCGTGAAACTCGGCATCATATTTCCCAATGACTATCCCCTGACACGCACCTCGCTGAAAAAAACAGGGAAGCTTCTTGTGGCTGAGGAAGTTTGCGCTGCCGGATGTATCGGTCGTCGTATTCTTGCTGCCTGTGCAGAACAGCAGCTAACCTTAAAAAACGCAAAGCTCCTGAACTTGGGTGACGGTATCATCCCGCATGGTACAGTTTCTGAGCTGAGACATGATTACGGCATTGATGCTCAGGCCATTACCCAAACAGTTGCCGAGTTCTGCGGACATGATGCGGGTGAACTATGAAAAAAGTACGACTGGACCAACTTGTTTTTGATCTTGGTTTTACAGAGAGCCGAGAACGAGCCAAAACCACGATCATGAGCGGTCATGTTTTCGTAAATGGGCAACGTGTGGACAAGCCCGGAACATCTGTGGATCCTGCGGCTAAGATTGAATTGCATGGTGAGCCGCTTCCCTTTGTGAGCCGAGGTGGCTACAAACTTGATAAGGCGCTCAAGGTGTTTCCGGTCGATCCGGCTGGAAAAGTCTGTCTTGACTGCGGCGCTTCCACCGGTGGTTTTACAGATGTGCTGCTGCAGCATGGGGCAAAAAAGGTTTATGCGGTAGATGTTGGATACGGACAACTTGCATGGAAACTCCGCACGGATGAACGCGTCGTAAACCTTGAGCGCACAAACCTTCGCTATGTGACCGAAGAGCAGATTCCTGAACCGATTGAACTGGCAGTGATGGATGTGTCTTTCATCTCCATCCGTCTTTTGATACCGGCAGTCAAGGCATTGCTGAAACCCGATGCAGATTTTATCTGCCTTATCAAGCCACAGTTTGAGGCAGGACGCGAAGAGGTTGGGAAAAAAGGCGTCGTGCGTGACAGCGCGGTGCATGAGCGTGTTATCCGGGAAATCCTGGATTTTGTACCGGAGACCGGCCTCACAGCTGTGGGGCTTGACTTCTCTCCCATTAAAGGCCCGGAAGGAAATATCGAGTATTTATGCCATCTGAAAAACAGGGCGGGGGACATGAAATTTTTTGACATTTCCACATTAGTTGCCTCTTCCCATCAAGCCCTTTAATTTGATATACTAGTATTGTGTTCTTTTATATGCCGGATCTTTTTTTGATGCTGGTATGCGCGCGGCAGTAATGCCGGGAGGTTTTTTATGATCGCCATCTGCCCAAATCCTTTTCGCGACAAGGGCTGTGAACTCAGTCGGCGTATTGCGGCACTATTGAATGAGCATGGATATGAAACTTGTTACTGTCCCATTTTCGCTGATGAAGGGGACGCTGTTCTGCCGCAGGATCTAAGTTTCAGGCAGATGTCAGATCTTGTCGGCGCATGTTCGCTTATCATTGTGATCGGGGGAGACGGAACTATTCTCCATGCTGCGCGTCAGATCCATCCCCATTCGGTTCCCTTGCTCGGCATTAATCTTGGGTCGAAGGGGTTTATGGCAAACCTCGAGCCTGAGGAGTACGAGTTTGTGCTGCGAGCAGCCCGGGGAGAATACAAACTCAGCCGTCGTATGAAACTGGATGTTAGCCTTTACCGTGCCGGGATAGAAATCTGCCGTGATCAAGCCCTGAACGATGTTGTTATGCATGGCTACGGCGACTGTATCAAAATCACGGCTCTTTGTAACGGCAACCGCATTACGGCGTTCTCCGGCGACGGCATCATTCTCTCCACACCCACCGGTTCTACCGGCTATTCCATGTCAGCAGGCGGGCCAATTGTAGAGCCGAATGCGGAAAACATTATCATCAGCCCCATTTGTGCGCACATGATGAGCTCGCGCAGCTTCGTACTTAGCCCGGACAACGTCATCACAGTGGAGATGGAAAAACAGCACGACCGGCGCGCATATCTCTCTGTGGACGGATATTCTGTCACAGATTTATGCGGCGGAGACCGGCTTGTTGTCCGCCGTTCGGAAAGCTACACACATATGGCAGACCTGGGACTTCGCAACTTCTACGACATAGCATTTGAAAAATTAAGGTAAAACAGGAGGACACATGATGAAACTCGGCAGACAGAGCGTTATCATGGAAATCATCAGCGAGAGAGATATCGAGACTCAGAATCAGCTTATGGAAGCCCTGGCGGAACGCGGTGTGAAAAGCACCCAGGCAACCCTTTCCCGAGACATTCGCGATATGCGGCTTGTCAAGGAACTCGGCCCCAAAGGCAATTATAGATATGTCGCGGCAGCGAAGCAGGAAGCCCCGGATCTTGATCAGCGTCTTAAGAAGATTTTTAAGGAGAGTATAGTCTCCTATGATTTAGCACAGAACATTCTTGTCATCAAAACCCTCCCCGGGCTTGCAAACGGAGCTTGTTCTGCTCTTGACGGTATGGAAATCGATGGACTTGTTGGTACCCTCGCGGGTGACGATACCGCTTTTCTGGCAATGCGGGACAATGTGACCGCAATGAATCTTTACAAAGAAATCGATCAACTTTTCTAAACATTTCTTTTTTTGGAACGCGGCGTGATAGT
>JBGUQD010000234.1:0-5916 GCA_045130755.1 Candidatus Limivicinus sp.
GCAGGAAGCATTCCCCAAGTTGTTAGATTGGGCGGATAAGTTCGATAAGGATAACCTCTATCTCACACAGCGCCAGCAAATCCGTACAGAAGGACGGGAAGGAGGTACGAAGATGACGAACACCAAGCAGGCTATCGCGGAATCCTTGAAGCACCATCTACTGAGAAAACCGATCACCAAGATCACCATCAACGACATCACCGAGGACTGTGGCATCAGCCGCATGACCTTCTACTACCATTTCAACGACATCTATGATCTCGTCGAATGGGTTTGCACGGAGGAAGCGCGCGCGGCGCTGAGCGACAATCGAACTTTGGACACATGGCAGCATGGCTTTACAGCGCTGCTGGAGACCGTTCGTGAAAATAAGATCTTCATCCTCAATGTGTATCGTTCTGTTGACAGGATGCAGATCGAGCACTATCTGAAGCGGGTTACTGAACGGCTGCTGCTAGTGATAATCAATGAACAGGCGGATGGCATTTCCATATCGGATGAAAACAAGCGGTACATCGCAAATTTCTTCACCTATGGCTTTATTGGCATCATGCTGGAGTGGATCCACCACGATATGCGTGAGGAGCCGGAGCAAATCGCTGAGATTACAGGAAAGATCATTCAGGGAGATTTTCGATTGGCCATCGAACGCCTCGCGGATAAGGCATAGCGCATTCCTGTTTTATCAAAACGTCGTCTCTGTACAAATATAGTACACAGGCGGCGTTTTGTTTATATCTTTTTTCTATTTTTGCCTGTATGATACAGCCAATTAAGCGTATTGAGGAGGTTGATCCCATGTATTATTCCAGTGGCAACTATGAATCCTTTGCACGTCCGCGGAAGCCGGAGGGCGTCGATCACAAGTCCGCATACATCGTCGGTACTGGCCTGGCCGCGCTGACGGCGGCCTGCTACCTGGTACGCGACGGACAGATGAAAGGCGCGCACATCCACATCTTCGAGAAGGACCCGATTCCCGGCGGGGCCTGCGATGGCTACGAGTATCCCGGTGTGGGCTACGTCATGCGCGGCGGGCGAGAGATGGACAACCACTTCGAGGTTATGTGGGACCTGTTTCGCTCCATCCCCTCCATCGAGACCGAGGGCGTGAGCGTCTTGGACGAATACTACTGGCTGAACAAGGCAGATCCCAACTACAGCCTGTGCCGCGCCACTCAGAATCGCGGCGAGGATGCCCACACCGATGGCAAGTTCGCTATCTCCGATAAGGGCGCTTTGGAGATCATGCGTCTGTTCTTTACGCCGGATGAGCAGCTGTACAACAAAAAGATCACCGATTTCTTCGATGATGAGGTGCTGAGCAGCAATTTCTGGCTCTACTGGCGCACGATGTTTGCCTTTGAGAACTGGCACAGCGCGTTGGAGATGAAGCTGTACATCAAGCGCTTTATTCACCATATCGGCGGCCTGCCCGACTTCAAGGCGCTGCGTTTCACCAAGTTCAACCAGTATGATTCCATGATCCTGCCGATGGTGAAGTACCTGGAGGGCTTCGGCGTGCAGTTCCACTATAATACCAAGGTTGTGAATGTGCAGTTCGACTGTACGCCGGAGAAAAAGGTCGCTAAAACCATCGAGCTGCTGGTGGATGGCAAGACCGATTTCATCGACCTGACCGAGGATGATTTGGTATTCATTACCAACGGTGGCTGCGTGGAAAACGCCACTGTCGGCGCGCAGAACCGGCCCGCGGACTTTAGGACCGAGATCAGAGAGGGCGGCGGCTGGGATATGTGGCGCAAGATTGCCGCTCAGGACCCGGCCTTTGGCCATCCCGACAAGTTCTGCTTTGACCCGGAGCAGACCAACTGGATGAGCGCCACCGTTACCACGCTGGATCAGCGCGTCGTGCCTTACATCAGGGACATCTGCAAGCGCGATCCGTTTTCCGGCAAGGTGGTCACGGGCGGCATCGTGACGGTGAAGGATTCCGGCTGGCTGATGAGCTGGACCATCAACCGCCAGCCCCAGTTTAAGAACCAGCCGAAGGATCAGCTGGTGGTGTGGGTGTACGGCCTGTTCACCGATAAACCCGGCGACTTTGTGAAGAAGCCCATGCGGGATTGCACCGGCAGGGAGATCTGCGAGGAGTGGCTGTACCACCTGGGCGTGCCGGAGCGAGACATTCCGGATATTGCCGAGACTGGCTGCAACACTGTGCCGGTGATGATGCCCTACATTACTGCGTTTTTCATGCCGCGCGAGAAGGGCGACCGGCCGGACGTGGTGCCGGAGGGTGCGGTGAACTTCGCGTTCCTGGGTCAGTTTGCCGAGACGAGGCGGGACACGATTTTCACCACCGAGTATTCCATGCGCACGGGTATGGAGGCTGTGTACACGCTGCTGAACGTGGATCGCGGCGTACCCGAAGTATGGGGCAGCACCTACGATATCCGCGACCTGCTGAACGCCAGCGTGATGCTGCGGGACGGCAGACCTCTGACGGATATGAAGGTACCCTTCATCGAAAAGGCCGTGCTGCACGAGCTGCTGAGGAAGATTCACGGTACGGACATCGAAAAGCTACTCGTGGAGTATCACATTATCGGATAAATACAGCAGGCTGCCGGAAATTTCCATGACCGGCAGCCAATAGCACTGTCCACGATGGAATCAAAGGAGGTTTCCATGGAAAGACAGATCATTGAAAGCAAGCTGCTGGCGACGCGGGAGGAACTGTCCAAGGCCGGGCCAATCCATGCGAGGGATTTGCAGAAGTACATACACAGGCTGGAAAAGCAGCTGAGGATTCTGAACAAGGTGACAAAGGAGTGATTCCGATGGAGAAGCACTCGGCACCCATCATCGAAGGCGCCCTGCGCCACGGCATACTGAAAATGCCTGCGGAGGCCTACGCCGCCAGCGGCATCATCGTCAACGGCAGGCGCATTAAGACCTTTGTGTTCACCACAGACCTGGCGATCATCAGAAACTGCGACGCGGACGCCGTGTTCGCAGTCTATCCCTTCACGCCCCAGCAGGCCATCAGCGACGCCATCATTAAAGCCTCCTACATCCCCGTGTTCTGCGGCGTAGGCGGCGGCACCACCCGGGGCCTGCGCACCATCGGCCTGGCCAAGGATGTGGAAAGCCAGGGGGCGATGGGCGTGGTGATGAATGCGCCGATCTCCAACCTGAACCTAGCCGCGGTGGCAGCGGCGGTGGACATCCCCGTGATCGTCACCGTCACCCGCCCGGACACCGACATCGACGCACGGCTCAAGTCCGGGGCCAGCATACTGAACGTGGCCTGCGCCGCCCAGACGCCGGACATCGTGGCAGCCATCCGCCGGGAGTTCCCCGATGTGCCTATTATCGCCAGCGGCGGCAATACAAACGATTCGATCAAGAGAACCATTGATGCCGGCGCGAATGGCATCACTTACACGCCGCCCTCTACCGGTGAACTGTTTAAGGCATCCATGAACAACTACAGAGAAGGAAAACCACACGAATAAAAACGGAGGGAGAATCTATGCAGAATAAGATCGTGCACGCAGCGGAGCGAAAGGCGTTTCAAACCGTTCTGAATGGCATCGTCAACAAGGGGCAGAAGAAGGACGTCACGGAAATGGCCGATTCCCTGGTCAATCTGATGGAGAAAATCCTGGGCAATTCATGGAAACAGGAAAGCTATGATATGCTGCGCTCCATCGCTACCAACCCCGACAGCAAATGGGCGCGCTACGCCAATCACATCATCAAGGACATGGATTCCAAGATTGTGTCCACATTCCTGCTGAACGCGGCCTATGAGGGCGGCTTTCGCGGCTATAAGACCGCGCAGGAGGCCGCTGCGGAGAATGGCTGCAACATCCCATGGTTGGTGCTGATGGACCCGACCTCCGCCTGCAACATGCGCTGTACGGGCTGCTGGGCAGCGGAGTACGGCCATAAGCAGAATCTGTCCTACGAAGTAATGGACAAAGTGCTGACCGAGGGCAAGGAGTTGGGCCTGCACGCCTGCCTGTTCACTGGCGGCGAGCCGTTGATGCGCAAGAAGGACATTCTGCGCCTGTGTGAAAAGCATAAGGATGTGGCCTTCCACGCTTTCACCAATGGCACGCTGATCGATGATCAGTTCTGTCAGGACTTGCTGCGCGTGGGCAATTTCATGGTGTCCATCAGCATCGAAGGCTTTGAGGATGCCAACGATTCCCGCCGCGGAGACGGACATTATGCCAAGGCGCTGGCGGCGATGGACCTGATGCGCTCTTATCGCATCCCCTTCGGCGTGTCCATCTGCTACACCTCCCGCAATTACAAGGACGTCACCAGCGATGCATTCCTGGATATGCTGGTGGAGAAAGGCTGCGTGTTCGCCTGGTACTTCCACTACATGCCGGTGGGCATGAACGCCTCTACCGATCTGCTGCTGACACCGGAGCAGCGGCTTTACATGAAGGATAGGATTCGCTGGATTCGCGGCATTGAAAGCGGCAAGGAGCTGTTCGCCATCGACTTCCAGAACGACGGCGAGTTCGTGTCCGGCTGCGTGGCGGGCGGTAAATATTACTGTCACATCAACGCGGCGGGCGACGTGGAGCCCTGTGTGTTCATCCATTATTCCAGCGCGAACGTGAATGAAATGAGCTTTCTGGACTGCCTGAAGCAGCCGCTGTTCATGGCATATCACGACAACCAGCCCTTTAATGAAAATCATCTGCGGCCCTGTCCCATGCTGGAAAATCCGGAGATACTGAAGCGGTTGGTGAAGGAGACCGGCGCGCATTCCACCGATCTGGAGGCACCGGAAAGCGTTGAACACCTCTGTGGAAAATGTGAACTGTATGCTGAACATTGGGCTCCTGTGGCGGAGCAAGTATGGGAGGGAACAAAATGATGGATCGCATTGAGAGAAAAATGAAGAGGCTGCTGCTTGCCAGCATCGGCGCAGCGGCAGTCACCCGCGAGCAGTCCGACAGTCTGCTGAATGCATTGATTGAAAAGGGCGAGGAGGTCATCGACCGCAGCGGCATTCGGAATGAGTGCCTGCGATACAACGATGAAGAACCCGAAGCGAGCGCCGCCCGGCAGGAGGATGCGGACGCCTGGCTGGAACAGCTGTGCGGCATGTCCTCTGAACAGCTGCAAGTCCTGAAGGACGCCATCTCCGCCGTGGAAAGCGCGAGCCGGCAAGTGGAAGAATGTGAAGGAGCATAATATGTCAAACAGGCATAGCGAGCGATTGGAGAACCGGGAGCGCCTGGGCGAAATGATCGAGGTGCTGCGGCGCAATGAGATCACCAAAGGAATATCGCCCGAAAAGCTGTGCGCGATCATAGAAGAACTTGGCCCAACTTTCATCAAGCTGGGCCAAATCCTGTCTATGCGTTCGGATTTCCTGCCCAAAGTCTACTGTGACGCGCTGACGCGCCTGCGCACAGACGTTCAGCCGATGCCCTATGAACAGGTGGTTTCCATCGTTGAAAGCGCTTATGGGCAGAAGCTGGACGAAGTGTTTAACCGCTTCGACGATCAGGCGCTTGGCAGCGCCTCTATCGCCCAGGTACACGCGGCAACGCTGAAAACCGGCGAGAAGGTCGTGGTGAAGGTTCAGCGCGAGGGCATCCACGATGTGATGAACCGGGACATCGCTTTGATGAAGAAGGCCGCGGAGCTGCTGAAATACACGCCCGCCAAGGGCCTAGTGGACTTCAATCGTGTGCTGGATGAGATGTGGGTGGTCGCCCAGCAGGAGATGAACTTTCTTACTGAGGCACAGAATCTGGAGCGCTTCAGCGCGCTGAATGCGGATGTGGCCTTCGTATGCGCGCCGAAGTTATACCGGCAATACACCACGGCGACGGTGCTTGTGATGGAGGATATCGACGGCATTCCCATCGACGACAAGGATGCTTTGACAGCGGCGGGCTATGATCTCGCGGAGAT
>JBGUQD010000235.1:0-2870 GCA_045130755.1 Candidatus Limivicinus sp.
TCGTCGCTGTAGATCCCGGCGAACTCCCAATCATCACGGCCCTGTATGTATTTCGTGTAATAATCCACCTGGGCCTCGTATGAGCTCTGCTGCTCCTCATGGTCTGTGCTGACGCGGGCATAGGCCGCTACTTTTCTTTTCGCCTTGCTGCCGATTGGAGCCGAGGTCTCACGGCTGATCGTCGGCGGCAGGACTGTCACTGTTCTTGCCATGCTCTGCCTCCCTCTTTGCTTTGTTTGTCGCCAGCCGCCGGGCCTGCTTCTGCCATGAGATGGCCCGCAGCTCCTGCACCCGGGCAAAAAGCTCCGGATCAATGATGGCCTCGTGGTCGTTCTCGATCACTTCACCGTTGACCGTCCGCCGCCCGGAGTAACGTTCGTCATCGAGCATCCGGGTGATGAACCGATGTGACACTTTGCCCCGGAAGCTGCTGTACCCGGCGGCTTCGACCTTTTCCCGGATGCGCTCGATCTTCAGCCCTTCGGCGTAAAGTTCATAGACCATCCGGACCATCGGTACTTCATCCTGCTTGGGCACATACCCGGCGCTCGTCCAGTCATAGCCGGGAAACGGCAGGTGCGCTTCCAAGGTGTTATGGTTTGACCTGAAAAGCATGATCGGGACTTCCTTCACCGAGCCGTCGTAGAAGTGGAATTCCAGCGCCTCGCCCTCGGTAGTGACGATCTTGTCGACCCGCTCCGTAAAGGCCCGGTCGTCAAACTCATCCATGCCCATCGCCTGCGCGGCTGCTTCCCGGAGCCGATCGCCCCGGATGCTGAGGGATGGGCAGAATTCCTTCTTGTGCTTGATCTTACCCATGCAGGTCCAGTTCTCTATCAGGCCGTCCACGCGGTTGCTCTTGGTCAGGTTCTTCACGTAATTATACCCGCAGCGGCCGCAGACGATCTTACCGGAAAAGCAGCTGGGCTTCACGATCCGGTGCACGGTCGGATTGTACTCTCGCGCCTCGCGGATCTTGTCCTGCACGGCCTGCCACGTTTCTTTCGAGACGATCGGCTCATGATTGTTTTCCACATAGTACCGGGGAAGCTCACCCTCGTTGCGCTTGCTCAGATGATCGAGCGGATTGGGCGTGTAGAACTTCTGCAGGATGACGTCACCTTTGTAAACTTCGTTCTGAAGCAGGTACACGATGCCGGGGCAGCTGATGCGCGGGGCACCGTTCTCTTTAGCCCATCTCTGAATCTGCCTGATCGGCACATCGGCGAGGAAGTCTTCGTAGATCCTGCGGACCACGGCCGCCTCGTCTTCCTGCACGATGAAGGTTTCACCGTTCCAGCGATACCCGAAAGCTGCCGAATGCCACTGGTCACCGCGCTCGAACTTTTTCTGGATGGACCATTTTATGTTCGAGGAGATGGACTTGCTCTCTTCTTCCGCAAAGCCCGCGAGGATGGCCAGCATGAGCTCTCCGTCAGCCGTGAGGGAATCGATGTTTTCCTTCTCGAAACGGACGCTGATACCGAGCGCTTTCAGGTGCCGGACGATCTCCAGCAGGTCGACGGTGTTGCGGGCAAAGCGGCTGATCGACTTCGTGAGCACGATATCCACACGCCCTGCCTCGCAATCATCGAGCAGGCGTTGAAGCTCTGCGCGTTTTGCCGTCCCGGTGCCGGAGATGAAGCTGTCGGCGTAAACGCCCACATACTCCCATTCCGGATTGCTCTGGATCAGCTCGCTATAGTAGCTGACCTGGGCCGAAAGCGAGTGTGCCAGCTTCTCTGATTCCATCGAAACACGAGCGTAGGCGGCGACCTTTTTCCTCGGTATGAGCACCGGCTGAGTAGCCTCAATTCGTTGGATTTTCAAGGCTTTTTCCCTCCTTTCCGGTACTATTCATCACTCTTTTCGTCTCACATATCAAGTCAATTCTGGCCAGAAGATCGCCTGTTTTCGGAGAAAGTTGGCGGGCATAATCTGCGCTTATTTGTCTATATTCATCCTCGGTAATCAGACCATCACGAAGCATCTGCTTTGTGAAATGCATCAGGCCCAGGTACCGTCTTTCCCGGTCAAACTCCTCCAACGTCAGCTGCATGCCGCACCTCCGAACCGGGCCTCGATGTAGCACTCATGAGAGCAATACTTCCTGTTCCGGTTTCCGTAGGCATGGAACTGACTGCCGCAGACCGGGCAAGTGTACTCCGTCATACCGTCACGCTTAGCCTCCGCGAGATGCGTGTTCCAGAAGCGGGTGCGACAGGCATCCGAGCAAAAACGCTTCTCCTTCCTACCGGGCATCTGCACCAGCGGCTTTCCGCAGAACTGGCAGGGCTTCACAACCGATTCGTCGGTGATGACGAGTTCCGGTATACTCTCAGTGTCGCCGGTTAGCCCGATCCTGCGACAGAATGTTTTTACCGTGTTTCTGGGGATGCCGGTTTCATCGGCGATCTGCGTCAGGCTCTTTCCGGCTTTACGGAGCTGCGCGATCTGGTTTTTCTGTTCTGTAGTCATAAGGCAGAAACCTCCATCGTGTGTTTGTTCTGCCTTCCCATGCCTGCAAATCGGCCATTTTTATAATCGCCCAGCGGCGCTCGGCTCATCACACCCACTAAATAAAAAAGAGCCTGCCGACTATCCCAATATGGGACAGCCGACAGGCTCAAAAGTTATGCTGTCAGAAGCGCCTTCCATGTATCCGAGCCGATGATGCCATCAGCTGTCAGGTTCTTCTTGGTCTGGAAACTCTTCACGGACTTCTCCGTTGTGGGGCCAAACTCACCGTCAGCAGTCTCGCGTCCTGCCCGGAGAGGACCGCCACAATAGTAACCCTTGTCGATGAGCAGGATCTGCGCGTTTTTCACCGCGGTGCCTTCCGCGCCATTCTTTAGCTGCGGCAGACCGAC